>JAKONM010000026.1 GCA_022701925.1 Microbacteriaceae bacterium | reverse complement strand
ACTTCATGAAGCTCATGCAGGCCAAGGGTGACCAGTCGGTCGCCGACGAGCTCGAGGACAGCCTGGAGGACGCCGTCGCGTTCGCGGGTGTGTCGAAGTACCCCGCGCGCATCAAGTGCGCGCTGATGAGCTGGATGGCCCTCAAGGACGCCAGCGCCCGAGCCTGGGGAGGACCCGCAGCATGACCGAGAGCACCCCCACCACCGCCGCCCCCGCAGCGACGGCGGCCCCGATCATCAAGGCCGACCTCGAGGAGCTCGAGGAGGCCATGCGCGACGTCGTCGACCCCGAGCTGGGCGTCAACGTCGTCGACCTCGGCCTGATCTACGACCTCGGCTGGGACGACGAGAGCGACGCCCTGGTCATCAGCATGACCCTGACGTCCGCCGGCTGCCCCCTGACCGACGTGATCGAGGACGAGACCGCGCAGGCGCTCGACGGCCACGTCGAGCGATTCCGGATCAACTGGGTGTGGATGCCGCCCTGGGGTCCGGACAAGATGACGGACGACGGCAGAGAGATGATGCGGGCCATCGGCTTCCAGATCTGATCCGGAGAAGGGGCGGCGCGACCGGCTTCGACGGCCCCGCCGCCCTTCCTGCGCTTCCGCTCCGCTGCAGCGCGTGTTCGGCGCCATGAGGCGCCGGGGTGCTGCGCACCCGGGATCGGGCCGATTCGAACCGATCCTGCGTGGCGGCGATCGCCCGCCTCGTCAGCGGCGGTCGGCGCGGTCGACCAGGCGCCACGCGCCCCGCAGGACCAGCGCCGCGATCACGGCCTTGACCACGCCGCCCACCACGAACGGGTAGAGGCCGCCCTGCAGCGTCTCCGGCCACGTGAGGCCGAGCGCCAGGTGCAGCCACGGCAGGCCGATCGCGAACACGACGGCCGAGCCGGCGACGAAGGCCAGCATGCCGCGCACCAGGGTGCGGTCGAAGCGGCGCTGCGCGAGCCAGCCGGTCAGCGCCGCCGCCAGCACGAAGCCGACGATGTAGCCCCCCGTCGGTCCCAGCAGCGTCGCGAGGCCGGCCTCGCCCTCCGAGTACACCGGGGCGCCCAGCGCGCCGACCAGCGCGTAGAGCATCATCGACAGGGCGCCGCGCAGCGCGCCGAGCGATGCGCCGACCAGCAGCACGGCCAGGGTCTGACCCGTGATCGGCACCGGCCACATCGGCACGTAGACCTGGGCCAGCGCGGCCGTGACGCCGGCGCCGCCGACGACCAGGGCGACGTCGGCGGCGAGCGAGCGGGGCAGCACGCGGTCCGCGAGGACCGGGCGCGACGGGGCGAGGGAGATCGAGGACACGGGAGCGGCTCCTTCCGGCCGGCTGAGCGCAGGCCGCGAACTACACTAGGACGGCCGCAGCGGCCCCCTCTTGTGCAAGAGGCACAGGGCCCGCGCCGATCCGCCGTCGATCTCGTCCAAGCCCGACCTTGGAAGAAGGAGCCCGTCATGCTCGCCGTGCACGGCCTGGAGATCACCGTCGGCGCCCGTCGCCTGATGGCGGACGTCGAGTTCCGCGTCGGCCCTGGCGACAAGGTGGGCCTCGTCGGCCGCAACGGCGCCGGCAAGACGACGCTGACCAAGACCCTGGCGGGGGAGACGCAGCCGAGCGCCGGTCACGTCGACCGCGGCGGCGAGATCGGCTACCTGCCTCAGGACCCGCGCGCCGGCGACCCCGAGCAGCTGGCCCGCACCCGCATCCTCGACGCACGCGGGCTCGGCACCGTGCAGCTGCAGCTGGCCGAGGCGACCGAGCGCATGGGGTCGTCCGATCCGGCGGTCGCCGAGAAGGCCATCAACCGGTACGCCCGGCTGGAGGAGGAGTTCCTGGCCCGCGGCGGCTACGCGGCCGAGGCCGAGGCCGCCTCCATCGCCAGCAACCTGTCGCTGCCCGACCGCATCCTCGACCAGCAGCTGAAGACCCTGTCGGGCGGTCAGCGCCGCCGCATCGAGCTTGCCCGCATCCTGTTCAGCGACGCCGAGACCCTGATCCTGGACGAGCCGACCAACCACCTGGACGCCGACTCCATCATCTGGTTGCGCGAGTTCCTGAAGCAGTACAAGGGCGGTGCGATCGTCATCAGCCACGACGTCGACCTGGTGGGCGACGTCGTGAACCGCGTGTTCTACCTGGACGCCAACCGCCAGGTGCTCGACGTCTACAACATGGGCTGGAAGCAGTACCTGAAGCAGCGCGAGACCGACGAGCAGCGCCGCAAGCGCGAGCGGCAGAACGCCGAGAAGAAGGCCGGCGCCCTGCAGCTGCAGGCCGCGAAGATGGGCGCCAAGGCGACGAAGGCGGTCGCGGCGCAGAACATGGTGCGCCGGGCCGAGCGGCTGCTCTCGGGCCTCGACGAGGTGCGCCAGGTCGAGCGCGTCGCCAAGCTGCGCTTCCCCGACCCCGCCCCCTCCGGCAAGACGCCGCTGATGGCCAGCGACCTGTCGAAGTCCTACGGCTCGCTCGAGATCTTCAGCGCCGTCGACCTGGCCATCGACCGCGGCAGCAAGGTCGTGATCCTGGGTCTGAACGGCGCCGGGAAGACGACCCTGCTGCGCATCCTCGCCGGTGTCGACGCACCCGACACCGGGCAGGTCGAGCCCGGGTACGGCCTGCGCATCGGCTACTACGCCCAGGAGCACGAGACCATCGACGTCAAGCGCTCCGTGCTCGACAACATGGTGTCCGCGGCGCCGAACCTGACCTCCACCGAGGCCAGGCGGGTGCTCGGCTCCTTCCTGTTCACCGGCGACGACGGCGACAAGCCCGCGGGCGTGCTCTCCGGCGGCGAGAAGACCCGGCTCGCGCTCGCCATGCTGGTCGTCAGCGCCGCCAACGTGCTGCTGCTCGACGAGCCCACCAACAACCTGGACCCCGCCAGCCGCGAGGAGATCCTGGGCGCCCTCGCGAACTACGCCGGTGCGGTCGTGCTCGTCAGCCACGACGAGGGCGCCGTGGAGGCGCTGAACCCCGAGCGCGTGCTGATCATGCCGGACGGCACCGAGGACCACTTCAGCACCGAGTACCTCGACCTGATCAGCGTCAGCTGATCCGCCTCAGCGGAGGGCGTCCTCCACGGACTCGTCGCTCGGGGCGCGCCTCGCACGGCGTTCCGCCGCGCGGGCGTCCGCGGCCAGGACCACCTCGTCGCCCGCGTCGCGCAGATCCCGGCGGATCGACCAACCCAGGGCGCCGAAGCCCAGCAGGGCGAAGATGATCCACTGCACCGCATAGGACAGGTGCGTCCCCTCGTCCACCCCGATGTCGCCCGAGGGCTGCAGCCGCACCGGGTTCGTCGCAGCCGCGGGCGACTCCGTGCGCACCTGCCCGTAGGCCCCCGTCCAGGTCGGCTCGCCGATCCGCTCCGACACCTCGCGGAGGTTCACCGACGGGATCTGACCCGGGGGCGCGGTGCGCCCGGGCAGCTCGCCCTCGTCCGCCTGCAGGTAGGCGTCCACCGTCACGCGCCCCTGCGGCGGCGCCGGCACCGAGTCGGGGGAGTCCTGCTTCGTCCCGATCGACACCCACCCGCGGTCGAGCACGAAGACCGAGCCGTCGTCCGTGCGGATCGGCGTCAGCACCTCGAACCCCGGGGCGTCGTCGTTCACCCGGTTGCGCACCAGCAGCTGGTCGCCCGTCAGGTAGACGCCCTCCACGCGCACCGTGCGCCACTGGTCGCTCGGGCGCCAGGAGGTGAGGGAGGGCAGCACCTCGCCCAGTGGAGCGGCCGGCGCCGTGGTGTTGGCGGCGATCAGCGCGTTGGCCTGCGCGGTCTCCTCCCGGCGGGAGAACTGCCACCACGACAGCAGCCCGCAGCCGACCGCGAAGGCGATGGCGAGCGCCAGCGAGCGGCGCCACCGGCCGTCGGAGACCAGCGCGCGGAGGATCCTGCTGATCTGGCCCACGGGAGGGTCAGGGTACCGGCTGCAGCGGGACGACCTCGACGGGAAAGGCCCGCGCGGTCAGGAAGTCCGAGAGGAATCCCACGTGCTCGTCGCACGCCAGCCAGACCTTGCCCCGGTCGCCGGTGTGGATGCGCGGGTTGCGCCAGTGCACCTGCTGCGTCGCGTCCCGTCGGCAGCCCGCCCGCGAGCAGGTGCGCCGCTCGGGCCCGGTCACTCCTGGCGCTGCTCGATCGACAGGGCCGAGGGCGGCACGGCCAGCCCGGGGCTGATCGGCGAGACGCCGCCGCGCGAGCCGGCGTTCGCCAGCACCACCGCGACGTAGGGCAGCACCACGGCGCCGACGCCGAAGACCAGCTTCCACCAGCCCGGCACGAAGAACACCAGGATGAAGCACGCCATGCGGATCGACATCGCCGTCGAGTACGCGCGCATGCGCTTCTTGCGATCCTCGACGGGGGAGAGGCCGAGAGAGGTCGCCGACTGCACTTCGTTGATCGCCACAGTGCACACGAACCTACGCCTCAGGGCGATCCCGGTCCGCCCGCTCAGTAGGCTCTCGGAAGCCTCGCGGAAGGAGACGCCCCCGTGCCGACCGAGACCCCGTCCACCGCCGACCGCACGACGCGGCCCGCCCGCACCGTGCTGGTCACCGGCGGCAACCGCGGCATCGGCCGCGCGATCGCCGTCGCGTTCCAGGAGGCCGGGCACCGCGTCGCGATCACCTCGCGGGACGGCTCGGGGCCGGAGGGCGTGCTGGCCGTGCCCGCCGACGTCACCGACGCCGCCTCGGTCGACGCCGCCTTCACCCGCATCGAGTCCGAGCTGGGCCCGGTGGAGGTCGTCGTCGCCAACGCCGGCATCACCCGCGACACCCTGCTGCTGCGGATGACCGAGGAGGACTTCGACCAGGTCGTCGCGACGAACCTGGGCGGCGCCTTCCGCGTGGTCAAGCGCGCCTCCAAGGGCATGCTGAAGGCGCGGCACGGCCGAGTGGTCCTGATCTCGAGCGTCGTCGGGATGCTCGGCTCCGCCGGGCAGGTGAACTACGCCGCCTCGAAGTCGGCGCTGATCGGGTTCGCGCGCTCGCTGACCCGCGAGCTGGGCGCCCGGAACATCACCGCGAACGTCATCGCGCCGGGCTTCATCGAGACCGACATGACCGCCGCGCTGCCGGAGGCCACGCAGGCCGAGTACCGGGCGCGGATCCCCGCCGGCCGCTTCGGCTCGGCCGAGGAGGTCGCGCGCACCGCCGTGTGGCTGGCGTCGGACGACGCCGCCTACGTCTCCGGCGCGGTCATCCCGGTGGACGGCGGCCTCGGCATGGGGCACTGAAGCCGAGCCTCCCGCCCGGCGGCCGCCGGTCAGCGCAGGCCGAGCAGTCGGACCACCGGCTCCATCGAGGGCCCGGGCAGCACCACGTCGGCGGCCGCCCGCACCGCCGGCTTCGCGGCGAAGGCGACCGACAGCGCCGACGCCTCCATCATCAGCAGGTCGTTCGCGCCGTCGCCGATGGCCGCGGTGCCGGCGCGCGGCACCCGCAGCTCCGCCGCCCAGCCGAGCAGGCGCTCGCGCTTCGCCGCCGCGTCCACCACGTCGCCGCGGACCCGCCCGGTGAGCCGCCCGTCGACGACCTCCAGGTCGTTGGCGTGCCAGCGGTCGAGCCCGAGGCGGGCGGCCAGCGGGTCGAGCACCTGACGGAACCCGCCCGACACCGCGGCGACCGCACCGTGCGCCGCGTGCACGGCGTCGATCAGGCGCGGCACCCCGGGCGTCACCGTGATGCGGTCGCCGACCTCGGCGAAGACCGTCTCGGGCAGGCCCTGGAGCAGGGCGACCCGCCGGGCGAGGCTGGCGGCGAAGTCCAGCTCGCCGCGCATCGCCGCCTCGGTCACCCGCGCGACCTCGTCCCCGACCCCGGCGAGCTCCGCCAGCAGGTCGACGACCTCCTGGCCGATCAGCGTCGAGTCGACGTCGAGGACCACGAGGAGGCGCGTCACCCGACCATCGTGGCAGGGCGCGCGCCTCCGCGCGGGGAGGGGGTCAGGGGACGACCCGGACGCCCTTGCCCACCACGGTGATGCCGCTGTCCGTCACCGTGAAGCCGCGCTCGCGGTCGCGGTCGTGCTCGACGCCGATGCGGGCGCCCTCGCAGACGACGACGTTCTTGTCGAGGATCGCCTTCTGCACGACGGCGCCGGCGCCGACCCGCACGCGGTCGAACAGGACGGAGTCGGTGACGGACGCCGCCGACTCGACCACCGCCCAGGGGCCGAGCACGCTGTTCTGGATGCGCGAGCCCGAGAACAGGGAGCCCGGCGACACGATCGAGTCGTGCACCATCGTGTTGTTGCCGTAGGAGTCGCGGTTGAACTTCGCCGGCGGCGAGTTGAGCGTCTGCGTGTAGATGGGCCAGCGGCGGTTGTAGAGGTTGAAGACGGGCAGCGCCGAGACCAGGTCCATGTGCGCGTCGTAGAACGAGTCGATCGTGCCGACGTCCCGCCAGTAGAAGCGGTCGCGGTCGGTCGACCCCGGCACCTCGTTGCGGTTCAGGTCGTAGACCCCGGCCTCGCCCTTCGCCACGAACGCGGGCACGATGTCGCCGCCCATGTCGTGGTCGGAGCCCGCCCGCTCGGCGTCCTCGAACAGCGCCTCGACCAGGGCGTCCGCGTCGAAGACGTAGTTGCCCATGGAGGCGAGCACCTCGCCGGGGGAGTCCGGCAGCCCCTCGGGCGACTGCGGCTTCTCCAGGAACTCGCGGATCTTCGTCGGGTCGTCCGGGTCGACGTCGATGACGCCGAACGAGCTGGCGAGCTCGATCGGCTGCCGGATCGCCGCCACCGTCGCCTTGCGGCCCGACGCGATGTGCGCCTCGATCATCTGGCTGAAGTCCATGCGGTACACGTGGTCGGCGCCGACCAC
>JAKONM010000019.1 GCA_022701925.1 Microbacteriaceae bacterium | reverse complement strand
CAGGCGGTGATCTCGGGCGCCTTCTCCCTGTCCCGGCAGGCGGTGCAGCTGGGCGCCCTGCCGCCGATGACCGTGCGGCAGACGTCCGCGAAGGAGGGCGGGCAGATCTACCTGCCCGTGGTGAACGGCCTGCTGTTCGTCGGCGTGCTGGCGGTGATCCTGACCTTCCAGTCGTCGGAGCGGCTGGCCACGGCCTACGGCGTCTCGGTGACCGGCGCCCTGGTCGTCGACACCGTGCTGCTGCTGATCGTCGCGCCGCTGCTGTGGCACTGGAAGCCGTGGAAGATCGCGCTGGCCGCCGTCGCCTTCGGCGGCCTGGAGCTGACCTTCCTGGCGGGCAACCTGTCGAAGATCGCGCACGGCGGCTGGGTGCCGCTGCTGATCGCGGTGGCCGTCGTGACCGTGATGACCACCTGGCGCCGCGGCCGGCAGCTGGTGCAGGAGGACCGCAAGCGCAAGGAGGGGTCGCTGCCCGACTTCATCGACGAGCTGCGGGCGGCGGACCTGCCGCGCGTACCCGGGATCGCCGTGTTCCCGCACCCGAACTCCCTGAGCACCCCGCTGGCGCTGAGGGCCAACGTGGGCGCCAACCACGTGCTGCACGAGCGCGTGGTCGTGGTGTCGATCCAGGTGCTCGGCGTGCCGCAGGCGCCGGCGGCGAAGCGGTTCGCGGTGGACGACCTGGGCTACGCGGACGACGGCATCGACTACCTGACCGTGCGGTTCGGCTTCTCCGAGGACCCGGACGTGCCGGCGGCCCTGCGCGCGGCCTGCGAGCGCGGTGTGCTCGACATCGCTCCCGAGGACATGGAAGAGGCCTCCTACTTCGTGTCGCGCGGGGCGATCCGCCGCACGCGGTCGACCGGGATGGTGCGGTGGCGCAAGGGCCTGTTCGTGACGCTGGCCCACAACGCCGCCGATCCCGCAGGCCGCTTCAACCTGCCGTCGACCCGCACGGTGACGATGGGCAGCGACGTCGAGATCTGACGCCGGCCCCGGCTGCCGGGCTGAGCTCCGGGAGCCGCTCGTCCGCAACTGCCGACGTCCGGAGCACGACGGCAGGAGGGAACGCGATCAGCAGGACGGATCGGTCCGGATCGTCCTGCTGATCGCATCGTGTCCTGCTCTCGTGCTCGGGCCGTCCCGCTGACGTGCTCGGACACGGCGGCGGTGCGGCGGACGCTCCGCCGCACCGCCGGGAGGGCACGCTCAGCGGCGCGGCACGCCCTTCGCCGTGCGCAGCACGGTCTGCACCGACGTGTACAGCGGCTTCGCCACCAGCTGCTCGTCGTAGAGGTCCGCGGCGCCCTGGCCCGGGAACACCCCCGGGATCCAGGAGTAGGCGTCGCCGAAGCCCCACACCGTGTACGAGATGCAGGCCTTCACCAGCAGGCACGCCTGCAGCGTCTCGCTGTAGCCGGCCTTCTGCGCCGACTGCTCGACGGCGGTGACGGGCAGCGTCGTGCGCACGTCGACCTCGGTCTCCGCGGTCTTCAGCCCCAGCTTCGCGAAGCGCTGCATGGTCGACTGGAGGTCGGGGATGTCGTACTGCGTGTCGAGGTGGGTCTGGAAGCCGACGCCGTCGATCGGCACGCGGTCCTTCTTCAGCTGCTTCACCAGCGCGTACGTCGCCTCCTGCTTCGGGCCGCCGTACTCGATGTTGTAGTCGTTGTAGAACAGCAGCGCCTTCGGGTCGGCCTCGTGCGCCCAGCGGAAGGCCTTCGCGATGTAGTCGGGGCCGATCTTCTGCAGCCACAGGTTGTTCCGGAGGGTGCCGTCCTCCTCGAACGCCTCGTTCACGACGTCCCACTGCCAGATCTTCCCCTTGAAGTGGCCCATCTCGTCACGGATGTGCTGGCGCAGGATCTGCGTGGCCTGCTGCTTCGTCAGCGAGGGGCCGATGTCGACGAGCCACTGGGGCAGCTGGTTGTACCAGACGAGCGTGTGGCCGCGGACGAGCTGCTTGTTCTTCTTCGCGAAGGCGACCAGCTCGTCGGCCGCGGCGAAGTCGAGCTCGCCGCGCTGCGGCTCGATCGCGTCCCACTTCATGACGTTCTCCGGCGTCACCGAGCTGAACTGGTCGCGGGTGATCGCGTCGTAGCGGGCGTTCGCGCCCAGCTGGTCGGTGTTGACCGCGGTGCCGATCTTCAGCCCGGAGCGGGCGGCCAGGGCCTTCAGCGCGGACGAGCCGGAGCCCTCGGTCGCGGCGGACGCGGTGAGGGCGGGCGCGCCGAGCAGCGCGGCGGTGATCGAGGCGGTCAGCGCGACGGCGCCGAGCCTTCGACGGGCGGGCCTCAGGCGTGCGGGCATGGTGGTGCTCCTTCATGGTCGACTTCGTCGTGGACCGGGGCCGGCATCGGCGGCGGACGGGGAGATCTCAGGCGCTCCGCATCGCGCACGCAATGCTTTCGATCAGGTTTCAACAGTCGGCGCGCAGGTTTTCGACGCCGGACGCCGCCCTCGGTGCGGGGCTCAGCGGCCGCGGCGGTGCCGGCGGCGCTCGCGCCAGGTCATCGCCGCCAGCGCCTCCGCCTCCTGCCGCCGCGCCTGCTCGGCGGCCTCGCGGGCGGCGGCCCGGCGCGCGTCGCCGCGCTGCCGCCACGCGACGACCTCGGCCTCCACGTCGCGGTAGCCGGTGAGCACGGGAGGGCCGCCCAGCAGCTGGCGCCGCGCCTCCTTGACCCGCCGGTTGAAGTCCACCAGCACCTCGCGCACCGAGGCCTCCGCGGCGATGCCGTCGAGCCGCTCGTCGAGCGCGGCGTCCTCCGTGCGCAGCGTCAGCGCGGGAGGGCCCAGCCCGGTCAGCCCCTCCCGCTCGATCTTCCGGCGGATCCACCAGTCCGGGTCGCGCACGGAGTCGAGTGCGGGCAGCGGCTTGCCGGCGCCCGGCAGGCCGTCGAAGTCGCCGCGCCGCATGGCCTGCTGGATCGCGACCTCGACCGCCTGCGCCCGCTGGTCCAGCGAGGCCTGCCCGCGGTCGACGGGCTCGTCGTCCTCCGGCTGCGGATGCTGCCCCAGGGCGTAGCGCGCCGCCGCGAGGCGGGCGTCGGGCGGTCTGCGATCGGTCATGGCGGGCTCCCGCTCCACGGTAACCGGCTGCGCCGCAAGGGTCGCGCGGGCGGGCACGGAAGGCCCCGAGTCCGGGGGCGACCGGTTCCGACACGCCGCCGTGATCGGCATACTGGCTGGATGATCCCCGGTTTCGACCCCGTCCTGCTGGTCCTGGTGCTCGTCGTCGCGGTGCTCGCGCTGCTGGTGGTCTTCACGGTGCTGCGCGGCATCAAGGTGGCGAAGCCCGACGAGGCGATCATCGTGACCTCGCGCCAGCGCGGCGCGCGCACGGGCGACGAGTCCGACGAGAACGCCGGCCAGCGGGTGGTGTTCGGCTCCCGCGTCTTCGTGCGGCCGGTCGTGGAGGCCTACTTCAAGCTGAGCCTGCGCAGCCGCCAGCTGAACGTGCAGGCGACCGCGCAGACCCGCGACGCCATCACCATCCGCGTGAACGCCGTGGCCGTCGTGAAGGTGGGCGGCTCCGAGCAGATGGTGCGGGCCGCCGCGCAGCGGTTCCTGAACCAGCAGGACCAGATCGAGTCGTCGACGGAGGAGGTGCTCTCCGGATCCGTGCGCTCCATCGTCGGGCAGCTGACCGTCACCGAGATCATCACCAACCGGCAGGCGCTGCAGGGCCAGGTGCTGGAGGCGGTGCGCGAGTCGCTGGACGTGCAGGGCCTGCAGATCGACACCCTGCAGATCAAGGAGATCGACGACGACAACGGCTACATCCGCGACCTGGGCCGCGCCGAGGCCGCCCGCGTGAAGCAGGTCGCGGAGATCGCCGAGTCGGTCGCCCGGCAGGCGTCGGAGGAGGCGCGCATCGGCGCCGACCAGGCCGTCGCCGAGCAGCAGCGCAAGCTCGACCTGCGCCGCGCCGAGATCCGCAAGGAGACCGACCGGGCGGGCGCCGAGGCGGCCGCGGCCGCACCGCTCGCGGAGGCGATCGCGCAGCAGGAGGTCGTGTCGCAGCAGGAGCTGACGGCCGGCAAGCGGGTGGGCCTGCGCAAGCAGGAGCTGGAGGCGGAGGTGCGGGCCGTCGCCGACGCCGAGGCGTACGCCGTCTCGACCCGCGCGACCGCGGAGGCGCAGGCCGAGCGGAACCGCCGCATCGCGGTCGCGGAGGCCGTGCGCGCGGAGGGCGAGGCGGAGGCCGGCCGCATCCGGGCCACCGGTGCGGCGCAGGCCGAGTCGAGCCGCGCCCAGGCGGAGGCGCTGCAGGAGCGCGCCGCCGAGCTGCTGCGCCAGCAGCTGATCGCGCAGCTGCCCGAGATCGTGCGGGCGGCCGCCGAGCCGCTGTCGGGCATCGGCTCGATGACGATCATCGCCTCCGACGGCGACCCGACCGGGCAGCTGGGTCAGAGCGTCGCCGGCCAGCTGGCCACCTCGACGAAGCTGATCAAGGACCTGGTGGGCATCGACGTCGCGGAGCTGGTGACCGGCCGGGCCACGGGCGCGGCGGCGGGCGCCGCGGCCGGCGAGCAGCTGGCCCGGGCACGGGGCGGGGACGCGGGCTGACCCGCCGCCGGGTCAGCCCGTGACGGGCCGGTCGGCCAGCGCCTTCAGCAGCCGCTCCAGCCCGGCGCCCGGCCACGGCGCGGTCGGCTCCCCGACCGCCCGCACGCCCCAGGTGCGCACGCGGCCGTGCTGCTCGACCGCGTCGGTGGTCGGCCGATCCAGTACCAGCACGTCGCGCACGGTGAGCGCCCGCACGGCCGTGCGCCAGGGCGCGGCGGGCTCGTCCAGGCCGTCGGTCCGCAGCTCGGACCGCCAGCGGTCGGCGCGCACGAGGCGGGCGTCCGGCAGCAGCGCCCAGCGGCTGAACCAGTGGTCCGTCTGCGCGTGCTCGACGCCGCCGGCGGTCCACACCCGCTCGCGGTGCCAGTCCTGATCGGCCAGCACCCGGTGCGGGCCGAGGCCCGGATGCGCCTGCCGGTCCTCCGCCGCGGGGACCCGGGCGCCGCGGACCGCGCGCTCGGCGAGTCGGTGCACCCCGCCCAGGTCGATCAGGCCTGCGGGACCGCGGGACACCGCCTCCGTCACGCCGCCTCCCGCCACGTCTCGCCCTCGATCGCCGGACCGCTCACGGCACCGTCAGGAACGTCTTCACCGGACCGTACGTGCACCAGAGCCAGAGCAGCTGCAGGGCCGTGGACGCCCCCAGCACCACGACGATCATGGGCCTCCGGCGCGGCACGGGCGCCGCGGCGAGCGCGGGCGACATCGGCAGCAGCAGCCGCGGCAGGCTGGTCTGCGGCATGAAGACCGCCAGCAGGTAGACGGCGTAGGAGGCGGTCCACAGCTGCACGACGCGGCCCGCCCGCCGCGACGGGCGGAGCACCAGCACGACGAACGCGACCGCCAGCAGCGCGAGCACCGGCACTCCCGCGAGGCCGAACAGCTGCTGCGCGACGAAGAACCAGGGCTGGAAGAGCAGCAGGTCGGTGCTGCCGGTCCACAGCGATCGCCAGGCGGTCTCGGTGCGCACGTAGGCGTCCGCCCGGCCCGTCGCCAGGCCGACGACGACCGGCCACGCCAGTCCGCCGACGGTGCTCGCGGCCAGCAGCGCGAGCTCCCCCGCGACGCCCTCCGCGCGCCGCTCGCGCCACCGGTCCCAGCACCGCAGCACGACGAGCAGGGCGACCGCGAGCACGCCCGGTCTCGTGGCGGCGGCCAGCAGCACGACCGGCACCGCCCAGCCGCTGCGCCGGCGGTCGACCAGCACCAGCACGCCAAGCAGCAGGCAGGTCATCATCGCGTCGGCGTAGGCCGTCTGCAGCACGAGGGCCACCGGCGACGAGCAGAACAGCGCGACCGCGAAGAGCGCCGCGCGGTCGCCGGTCCGGCGGGCGAGCAGCAGGCCGAGCAGCACGGCGGCGGCGCCGCCGAAGAGCAGCGACACCGCCACCGCGGCCGCCTCCCAGCCCGTGCCGGTCACCGCCGACACGACGCGGACGAGGAACGGGTAGGCGGGCAGGAACGCCCACTCGTTCTGCGCGACCTGCCCGTGCGCGTCGAGCGGCAGGGTCGTCGGGTAGCCGTGGAGGGCGATCCGCCGGTACCAGGCGCCGTCCCACGCGCTCGAGATCCCGGCGAAGGAGGGGTGCGCGCCCGCCTCCGAGGCCGACGTGGTGCGGGTGGTCAGCCAGAGCAGGAACGCGCTGGTGACGAGTCGCGCGCCGACGAAGACGGCGAGGCAGCGCAGCACCAGGCGGCGGACCCGGGTCGACGGCGCCGGACGGCGCACCGTCTCCGCCGGGCGAGGGCTCGTCACCGCCCGATCCTCGCAGGCCGCCGCCCGCCCCTCCCGCGGGCTGGAGCACCGGGCGGGTCCGTGGTACCGCGCCCGCCCGCTCCGAATCGGCTGCGATCCGCACCGGAATCACGACCGCGGGCGCCGCGACCCCTCAGACTGCGAGGGAGCGCGTCTCCTCCGCTCCTCGCGACCGCTGCGCCGCGACGCAGCCGTCCGCGTGAGAAGGTCCCCCTGCTCGGTCTCGAACTGATCGTCGTGCTGGGCGCGGTGGTCCTGGCGCTCGGCTCGCTGGCCCGCCGCATCCGCATCGCCGCGCCGATCCTCTTCCTGGCCGCCGGGCTGGCGCTGGGCTTCCTGCCCGCCTTCCGCGACGTCGAGCTGCCGCCCGAGGTCGTGCTGCTCCTCTTCCTGCCCGCGCTGCTGTTCTGGGAGAGCCTGACCACCTCGCTGCGCGAGATCCGCAGCAACCTGCGCAGCGTCGTGCTGACCAGCACGCTGCTGGTGGTGGCCACCGCCGCGGCGGTCGCGGTGGTCGGGCACGCGATCGGGCTGCCGTGGGCGGCGGCGTGGGTGCTGGGCGCGGCCGTCGCGCCCACCGACGCCACGGCCACCGGCGCGCTGGCGGGCGGCCTGCCCCGCAGGACCCTGACCTCGCTGCGCGCCGAGAGCCTGGTGAACGACGGCACCGCCCTCGTCATCCTGGCGCTGGCGATCGGCGCTTCCGCGGAGGGGGTGCAGATCACGCCGCTGAGCGTCGGGGGCTCGGTGCTGCTGTCCTACGGCGGCGGCGTCGCGGTGGGGCTGGCCGTCGCCGCCCTCGCCGTGCTGCTGCGGCGCCGCATGGACGACCCGCTGCAGGCGAACGTGGTCATGGTGCTCAGCCCCTTCACCGCGTACCTGCTCGCCGAGCTGATCCACGCCTCGGGCGTGCTGGCCGTGGTGCTCTGCGGGCTGGCGCTCAGCCAGATCGGGCCGCGGATCGGGCGCGCGGACACGCGGGCGCAGATGAACGACTTCTGGTCGCTGACCACCCACCTGCTGAACGGCGCCCTGTTCGTGCTGGTCGGCATCGAGACGCAGGTCGCCGTGCGCGAGCTGGACGCGCGGCGGATCGTGGAGGGGCTGGGCGCGATCGCGCTGGTGTCCGGCCTGCTGGTGGCCGTGCGGTTCGCGTTCCTCTACGGCGCCGCCGGCCTCGTCCGACTGCTCGACCGCCGTCCCGCGGAGCAGGCGCTGTACTCCACGAACCGCGAGCGCCTGGTGCGGGGCGCGGCCGGGTTCCGCGGCGCGGTGTCGCTGGCCGCGGCGCTGTCCGTGCCGGCGGCCGTCTCCTCCGGCGGCGCCTTCCCCGAGCGCGACCTGGTCGTCTTCGTCACCGCGGGCGTCATCGCGACGACCCTGGTCGTGCAGGGGCTGCTGCTGCCCCTGGTGCTGCGCCGCGCGGCGCTGCCGCCCGACGAGGACGTGGTGCGCGAGCTGGACGAGGCCGAGATCGAGGCGACGCAGGAGGCGCTGCGCGCGCTGGAGCCCCTGGCCGAGGAGGTCGGCGCCGGTCGTGCGGTGGTGGAGCGCAGCCGGCGCGAGCTGGAGGCGCAGCTGCGCGCGGCGCAGGCGGAGGAGGACGCCGACCTGGACGACGACCAGCGGGCCGAGGCGGACTACGAGGCCCTGCGCCTGCGCCTGGTGCAGCGCAAGCGCGAGGTGCTGATCCGCCTGCGCGACGAGGGCCGCATCGATGACATCGTGCTGCGGCGCATCCAGGACCGCCTCGACAAGGAGGAGATCCGGCTGGATCACGCGGACTGATCCGTGAGGCAGGATCGGCGGGCCGGGCGGGACCGCCGCCTGCGGCAGCGGCGTCCCGCGGGCGCTGCGGGAAGCAGGCGCCGTGCTCACCGTCCCCTCGCCCGTGCTGGCCGCGCTGCTGCGCCTGGCCCGGGCGAACCGCGCCTTCGTCTCCGAGCGGGGCGCCCTGCGGCGGATCCGCGCCAACAGCCTGCGCCCGGCGCGCTTCGGGCCGCCGCCTCGGCTGCGTCACGACGTGGCGGTCGACGTGCGACGGGTGGACGGCTGGCCGGTCTACGCGGTGCGCCCGGCGAGCGGGCCGCGGCGGGGCGGTGTCGTCTACGTGCACGGCGGCGGCTGGGTGAACGAGATCGCGCCGCAGCACTGGGCGCTGGCGGCGCGCATCGCGGCCGAGGCCCGTGTCGTGGTGACCCTGCCGATCTACCCCCTGGTGCCGTTCGGCACCGCCGCCGAGGCGCTGCGCGGCGTCGCCGGGCTGGTGCGGGCGAGCCGGGAGGCGCACGGGCCGACCGCGCTGGCCGGCGACTCCGCGGGCGGCCAGATCGCGCTGTCCACGGCGCTGCACCTGCGCGACGCCGGCGAGGTGCTGCCGATGACGACGCTGATCTCGCCGGCGCTGGACCTGACCTTCGGCAACCCGCGCATCCCGCGCGTGCAGCCCTCCGACCCGTGGCTCGGCGTGCCGGGCGGCCGGCTGCTGGCGGACCGCTGGCGGGGGGACCTCGCCCTCACCGACCCGGCGGTCAGCCCGCTGGCCGGCGACCTGACCGGGCTCGGGCCGGTCACGCTGCTGACGGGCACGCGGGACGTGCTGAACCCGGACGCGCACCTGCTGGCCGATCGGGCGCGCGCCGCCGGCGTGCCGCTCACGCTGCACGAGGAGGTCGGCGAGCTGCACGTCTACCCGCTGCTGCCGACCGCCGCCGGCGCGCGCGGCGCGGCCGCGGTCGTCGAGAGCCTGCGACCGCGGGACTGAGCCCGCGGGGCGTCAGCGGACGGTGCGGTGCAGGCTCCCCGCCGCGCCGGTCCAGAGCACGGGCCCGGCTCGCAGCACCTGGAGGCTCGCGGCGGACAGGCCGCTGGCGCGGGCGGTCAGCAGCACGGCGTCGCCGGAGCGCAGGTGGCGCAGCAGCGTCTGCTGGTACCGGGGGTTCCGCCAGGCCTCCAGCCCGCGGGCGCGGGGGTCGGCGTACTGCCAGCCGCTGACGTCGGGCCAGACGTCGCAGCCGAGCCGCAGCTGGCGGGTGAGGACGTCCGCCTCCACCAGGGCGGTGGCCGTGTCCGCGGGCACGCAGCCCGGCACCGCCCGCACCGCGGAGGCGAGCGAGGCCGGCAGCGGCGGGGTGGTGAGCCGCGCCGCAGCGGCCGGGGTCCAGGCTCCCGGCACCAGCAGCCCGATCGCTCCTGCCGCGGCGGCGAGCGCCACGGCCCCGCGCCGCCGCCCGGGCACCGCCGCCCGCAGCCGCGCGAGGCCGACGCCGACGCCGACCAGCAGCGCCGCGG
>JAKONM010000017.1 GCA_022701925.1 Microbacteriaceae bacterium | reverse complement strand
GGCGAGCAGCGCCGCCGTGCCCGCGTCGCCCTCGGCCAGGCCGCCGCCGCCCGCGGCCAGCGAGCCGACCGGCGTCTCGGTGGAGGAGGAGCTGTCGAGCGCGGGCGACACGGTCAGCCCGCCCTTCGCGTCGTCGATCACGAACAGCGTGTGCGCACTGCCCGCGGCGAAGTCCTCGGTGACGTCGGCGGTGTCCGACCCGGAGGAGAGGGTGAGCTTCGTGCTGCCCGCGGGCACCGCGGTGTACTTCCCCACCGCGCCGAAGGTCGCGCCGCTGGCCACCGAGGTGGACCCTGCCTCCACGTCCACGGAGTCGTGGGTGACGGAGGCCTGCACGACCCGCACCTTCGCCCGGTCGCCGCCCGCGGCCGCCAGGTCGTCCTCGATCGCCTTCGTCTGCAGGTCCTTGTTCAACCCGATGGCGGCGACGGTGTCGGCCTCCCCGGCGGTCACCTCGACCGAGCCGCTCACCACCGGCTTCGCGTCCGGGTCCGTGCTGCCGGCGGGCACCATGGCCAGCGCGTACGTGCCGGCGGGCAGGCGCATGTACTTCGAGACCGCGCCGTAGGCGACGTCGTTCAGGCGGAACAGCACCACGTCGCCCGACAGGCTGGAGAGGGTCACGTTGACCGCGGCGGTGTCCGGGGACAGGTGCGCGAGGCGCACCCAGCCGTCGCGGGACGCCGCCGTGGCGGACGCGGCCGGCGCGATCGCCAGGGCGATCGCGGCAGCGGCGGCGAGCAGGGCGCGTCGGGGCGGTCGGTTCATCGTTCTCCCTCAGTTCGGCCGCTCCATGGTGGCGGCGGTGCCTGGTGATCCCCTCCGCGACCGGTCACGACGAGGACTCGAAGTCGGGGTCGGGGCTGAACGACGCGGTCACGCCGTCGGCGCTGGCGTCGATCGAGCGGGTGGCGAAGTCGTCCCGCAGCGCGGAGAGGAAGCGCAGCAGGTCCCCGGTGCGCTGCACGTCCGCGGGCACCCTGCGGCCGTCCACCGCGCTGATCAGCACCGTGGTGCGGACGCCGGAGGAGTCGCCGGCGGCGGTGCCGAACGAGGCCACGGCGACCCGGTGCTCGGTGGCGAGCTGCGCGAGCACCAGGGCGATCCGCTGGTCGACGTCCCCGCCGGTGAGCAGCGCGCGGTCCTCGCCGGTCAGCTCGATGCGGGCGTTGGCCGCCAGCTGACGGCCGGTGCTGATGCGGGCCTGCCGCGCCCGGCGCTCGGCCGCCGTGGACGGCGCGGTCGAGGAGGGCGACGGGGACGAGGAGGCGGTCGGCGCGCGCAGGGCGCGCACGACCAGGCGCTCCTCCCCCGCCCCGAAGCGGGCCACGGGCACGGAGCGGGCGAGCGCCGCCCGCACGGCCGGGGAGCGGATGCCGTCGAGCGAGGGGTCGGCCACGACGTAGTCGGCGGCCGACCAGGGCTCGGAGCTGGGCACCGCCGTCGCGCCCGGGCGGGCCGCGTACCAGCCGACCGCCGCCGAGGAGGCGCGGCGCAGGTCGGGCCAGGCCCCGAGGCCCACGAGCACCGTCTGGCCCGCCGGCACGCTGCCCGCGAGCCAGCGCTGCGCGCGCGCCATCGGGCGGTCGGCCCCCGGCACCAGCGAGGGCAGGCCGGTCAGCGCGACCACGACCGAGACCAGCAGCAGCCCGCCGACCCCCATGAGCCACCCGGAGCCGACCAGGCTGCGGCGGAACACCGGCTGCAGCAGCGCGTGGACCGCCCGCTCCGCGGTGAGGCCGACCGCGACGCCCGACAGCACCAGCAGCAGCACGAGCGGGCCGACCGGGTCGGCGCCGAGCGGCCAGAGGGATGCGGCGGCGACCACCGCGGCCGCGACGCCGAGGGCGGGCCGTCCGAGCGACGCCGCCACGACCGCGACGACGCCGATCAGCAGGCCCAGCGGGTCGGTGGTCGCCCAGGTCGCGAGCGACGCCGCTCCCCCGGTCAGCAGCGGCTGCGCCGCGCCGACGGCGTCGAGCGCCCGGGAGGCGTCGGTCGCCGTCTGGAGCGCCGCCGCGGTCGCGAGCGCGGCGACGACGAGCACCGCCGCCGCCGCTCCGGCACCGACGGGGACGGGGCGCACCCGGCGGCGCACCGCGGCGGCCAGCACCAGCGCCGGCAGCAGGGCGGGCGGGAAGGCGAGCACCCCGAGCACGGCGGCCGCACCCGCCGCGGCCGACGCGGCGGGGTGCTGCCGGTCGACGAGCAGGGCGGCCAGCAGCAGCCAGACGGCCGCGACGCCGGCCGCGGAGACGCCGCCGTGCGCGAGGACCGCGGCGGGCGCGACGCCCAGCACCGCGACGGCGAGCCCCGCCGGCACCGGACCGCAGCCGAGGCGGCGCAGCAGCAGCCACACCAGCAGGGCCTGCACGACGGCCAGGACCAGCAGCACCAGCTGCGCCGCGGACAGCACGGAGGAGCTCTGCAGGGTCTGCGCCGCGCGCAGCAGCAGGCCCAGCTGCACCCGCCCGATCAGCGCCGGATGGGGCGCGGCGCCGGCCAGCGCGCCCGGCTCGCCCGTCAGCCAGGCGGCGGCCAGGTCGAAGCGGGCCGGGCCCGCGGGCACCTGCTGCCCGGCCGGCCCGGCGGCCTGCACCAGCACCAGGGCGACCAGCCCCGGCAGCAACGAGAGCGCTGCGACCACCGGGGAGGGCGGTGCCGGCCGACGCACGTCCTCCGGCTCCTCGAGGTGCTCGCGGCGGAGCCGCCGGGCGTCCCTGCGCAGCGTCTCCACCTCAGGGCGCCCCGTCGGCCAGACGTTCGCGCCGGTCGCGGCGCGGCGACAGCAGGGCGGCCGGCTGCACCGCACCCCGGCCGAACCGCAGCACCGCACGGTCCGACGCCGTCTCGGCGCCGCGCCACTGCTCGTCGTCGCTCCAGAGGCCCGGCACCTCGTCGTCCGCGTCGACCAGCTGCTCGCCGCGGGTGCCGAGCAGCCGCACGGCGCGGCCGCGCAGGTCGGCCGCCTCGAGCAGCGAGGTCGTCTCCTCGTGGATGCGCCGGGCCAGGTCGGTGGCCTCGGGCAGCGTGTGCGACCGGGTGATGGTGGTGAAGTCGGCGAACCGCACCTTGAGCGAGACGGTGCGGGCGCGGTGGCCGCCCTGCCGCAGCCGCACCGCGACGCGGTCGGCCTGGTCCAGCAGCTCCCGCCGCAGCGCGTCGACGTCGCGCACGTCGACGCCGAACGTGTTCTCGTGGCCGATGCTCTTCTCGGTGCGGCCGGTGTGCACCCGGCGCGGGTCGCGGCCCCACGCCAGGTCGTGCAGCTTGCCGCCGGCGCCGGCGCCGATCCAGCCGGTCAGCACGTGCGGCGGCGTCTCCGCCAGGTCGCGCACCGTCCTGATGCCCCGCCGCAGCAGGGCGTCGCGGGTGGACGGCCCGACGCCCCAGAGCGCGTCGATGGGCAGCGGGTGCAGGAACTCCAGCGTCTGCTCCGGCGGCACGACGAGCAGGCCGTCGGGCTTGGCGCGGGTGGAGGCCAGCTTGGCGATGAACTTCGTGGCGCCCGCGCCCACGGAGCAGGTGAGGCCCGTCTGCCGGTGCACCCGCTCGCGCAGCGCCGCGGCGATCTGCGCCGGCGGGCCGAACAGCCGCACCGCGCCCGCCACGTCGAGGAAGGCCTCGTCGATCGAGAGCGGCTCGACCAGCGGCGTCACGTCGCGGAAGATCGCCATGACCTCCTGCGAGGCGTCGCGGTACTTCGCATGGTGGGGCCGCAGGACCACCGCCTGCGGGCACAGCCGCAGCGCGCGGGCCACCGGCATCGCGGACCGCACGCCGAAGCGGCGGGCGGCGTAGTTCGCGGAGGTGACCACGCCGCGGCCGCCCTCGTGGCCGATGATCACCGGCCGGTGCACCAGCTCGGGGTGCTCCAGCAGCTCGACCGACG
Source organism: Microbacteriaceae bacterium (assembly GCA_022701925.1). Taxonomy (GTDB): domain Bacteria; phylum Actinomycetota; class Actinomycetes; order Actinomycetales; family Microbacteriaceae; genus Amnibacterium. The sequence goes on along the minus strand of JAKONM010000017.1, from coordinate 9,623 downwards.
CGAAGAACGCGTCCATGTCGACGTGCAGCACGGTGGCGCGGGAGCTGTCGACGCCGGAGGCGGAGACCTGCCGCTCGCCCTGCCCGCCCTTCGACACCACGGCGACCATCATCCCGCGCCCCGCCGACACGCGGAACCGCGGGGAGCCCGCAGGCGTGCACGGGATGCGGACGGGCCCGCGCGCTCAGTGCACGCGCAGCGGCTTGACCATCTCCAGCTCGAGCGAAGGCGGCTCGAGCGGATAGGGGCTGGTGCGCCCGGTGCGGAAGAAGCCGCGCGACTCGTAGGCCGCGATCGCGCGGCCGTTCAGCTCGTTGACCTCCAGCCGCAGCTGGTCGCCGTGCCGCAGGGCCCACGCCTCGACGCGGTCGAGCAGCGCGTCGGTGACGCCCGCCCGCCGGCCGCGCGCGGTCGGGGTGACGTAGACGGCGACCAGCGTCGCCGTGCCGCCGGCCAGCACGCCGCCCATGGTCCCGAGCCAGCGCCCGTCCGGCGCCTCCGCGACCAGCCGCAGCGCGTCGCCGCGGCCGCGGGCCTGCCGCCGCCAGTGCGAGTCGGGGTACGCGCGCGCCGTCGCCAGGGTCTCCAGGTAGGCGATCGGGGTGTCGGCCAGCATCTCGAGGCGCAGCGCCTTCCACGCCGCCCAGTCCGGCTCCGTGATCGGGCGGACGCGGAGCTCCGTCACGCGGTCGCCGCCGCCCGCAGCGCGCGCTCCTCGGCCGGGATGCGGAAGCCCAGCAGCAGCACCGCGTTCAGCGCGGTGAAGACGACCGCGGTGACCCAGGCGGTGCCGGCGAGCGGCAGCACGACGCCCTCCAGCGCCACGACCACGTAGTTCGGGTGCGGCAGGAAGCGATAGGGGCCGCGGCGCACCAGCGGCAGGCCGGGCACCACGACGATCCGCGTGTTCCAGCGTCGGCCGAGCACGCCGATGCACCACCAGCGCAGGCCCTGGCAGGCGATCGCCAGCACCGCCGCGGGCACCGACAGCCACGCCAGGAAGGGCCGGCCCGCGAGCAGCGGCTCGACGGCGCAGGCCAGCAGCAGGCCCGTGTGCAGCGCGACCATCGGCGGGAAGTGGCCGCGGCCCGACTCCACGCCGCCTTGCTGGAACGCCCACCGCGCGTTGCGGGTCGACACGATCAACTCGGCGATGCGCTCGGCGGCCGTGCCGGCCAGCAGCACCGCGTAGCAGCCGTAGGCCAGCCACCAGGCCGGCGTCCCGAACTCCGCCACCGTCAGGCCGCCGCCAGCGCGGGCACGGCGACCGGCCACCGCAGCAGCACGAACTCGGCGCTGACCCCCGGCCCCAGCGCGAACAGCAGGCCGTGGGCGCCGGAGGCGTGGCCCGCCGCCAGCTCCTCGGCGAGCACGAACAGCACGCTGGAGGACGACAGGTTGCCGACGCTCGCCATCGACGCCCAGCTGCGGTCGAGGGCGCCGTCGGGCAGGTCGAGGCCGCGCGAGAAGGCGTCGAGCACCTTCGGGCCGCCGGGGTGGGCGACCCAGGCGTCGACCTGCGGCACGGTGAGCCCGTTGCCGGCCAGGAAGGCGCGGGCGTCGCGGGCGAAGTTCGCGTCGATGACCTCCACGACCCCGGCGGTGAGCACGACCCGGAACCCGGTCTCGCTCGGCCGGAAGCCGATCACGTCGCGGCTGCCCGGGTAGAGGCGGCTGCGGGTGGCCACGACCTGCGGTCCGCGGGCCGGGTGCGCGTCCCCGACCATGACCACCGCGGCGGCGCCGTCGCCGAAGAGGCCGCTGGCGACCAGGTTGTCCATGGAGTCGTCGTCGTGCTGCACGGTCAGGGAGCACAGCTCCGCCGACACCAGCAGGGCGACGCCGTCGGGGTGCCCGGCCAGGTAGTCGTGCACCCGCGCGATGCCGCTGGCGCCCGCCACGCAGCCGAGCCCGAACATGGGCATCCGCTTCACGTCGTCGCGCAGGCCGACCAGCGGCACCAGCAGGGCGTCGACGCTGGGCGCGGACACCCCGGTCACCGAGGTGAAGACGACCAGGTCGACCTGGTCCGCGGCGACGCCCGCCCGGCCCAGCGCCTCCGTCACGGCCCTGGAGGCCAGCGCGGTCGCCTCCGACACGAACCGGTCGTTCGTCTGCCCGAAGGTCGCGGCGTCGCGGTACTGCTCGAGCGGCAGCACCAGGTGGCGGGTGGCGACGCGGGCGGACGCGTGCAGGCGCCGCAGCAGCGCCTGCCGCTTCGGGTCCGCGGTGACCAGCGGCGCGATCACGTCGGTGATGGCGGCCTGCGGGTAGGCGTGCTGCGGCAGCGCCGTCGCGACGGCGGCGATGCGGGACACCCGCCGAACGGTACCCGCTGCCGCAGGGCCCTCCGCGTCCCGCGGGCGGACCCCCAGCGGGGCTAGGGTCCGCAGTCGTGCCCATCATCGACAACGCGGTGTACGTGGACGGCCGGCGCACGGCGGACCCGGCGGACCTGTCGACGACCTACGACCTGGTGCGCGAGCGCGGCGGCTTCGGCTGGATCGGCATGTACCGGCCGTCGGAGGACGAGCTGCGCGCGGTCGCGGACGAGTTCTCGCTGCACCCGCTCGCCGTCGAGGACGCGATGGAGGGCCACCAGCGCCCCAAGATCGAGCGCTACGGCACCGACCGCTTCATGGTGCTGCGGCCCGCGCGGTACGTGGACGCGGACGAGCGCGTCGACTTCGGCGAGGTCGACGTGTTCCTCGGGCCGGACTTCATCGTCGTGATCCGGCACGCGGAGGCGCCGGACCTGAAGGCGGTGCGGGCCCGCCTGGAGTCGGAGCCGCACCTGCTGGCGGCCGGTCCTCTGGCGGTGCTCTACGCCGTCGCCGACCAGGTGGTCGACGACTACGCCCCGGTGGTGAAGGGCCTCGAGAACGACATCGACGAGATCGAGGACCAGCTGTTCGGCGGCGAGGCCTCGGTGTCGCAGCGCATCTACCAGCTGACCCGCGAGGTCGTGACCTTCCAGCGCGCCATCCAGCCCCTGCGCGGCCTGATCGAGGAGGTGCGCGCCGACCTGGAGGGCGACGAGTCGCTGCTGGAGGTGCGGCGGGGGCTCCGCGACGTGCTGGACCACGTGACCCGCATCGACGAGCGGGTGGAGGGGTTCCGCCTGCTGCTGCAGAACGCGCTGACGGTGAACTCGACCCTGGTGGCGCAGCGCCAGAACGAGGCCATGGAGCGGTTGAGCCGCGACTCCCTGGAGCAGGGCAACCAGGTGAAGAAGGTGTCCTCCTGGGCGGCGATCGGGTTCTTCCCGGCCTCGCTCGCCTCCATCTGGGGCATGAACTTCAAGTACATGCCCGAGCTGGAGCTGCCGTTCGGCTACCCGCTCGCCCTGCTGATCATGCTCTCGCTGGGGCTGGCCCTGTACTTCGGCTTCAAGCGCCGCAACTGGCTGTGACCGCGCCGCCGCGCCCGAGCGGGGCGGGGCGGCGCGGGTCCCGGAAGGTCAGTCGACCAGCGCGGCGTCCAGCGTGATGTCGACGCCGGTGAGCGCCTTGCTGACGGGGCAGCCGGCCTTCGCGGCCTCGGCGGCCTTCTTGAAGCCCTCGGCGTCCAGGCCCTCGACCTCGCCGCGCACCTTCAGCGCGATGCCGGTCAGCTTGAAGCCGCCGTTGTCCTTGTCCGGGCCGAGGCTCACGTCGGCCGTGACCTCGAGCGACTGCGGGGTGCCGCCGGCCTCCGCGATCTCGTTCGAGAACTGCATCGCGAAGCAGGCGCTGTGCGCCGCGGCGATGAGCTCCTCAGGGCTGGTGGTGCCCTGCGCGTCGTCGGCGGCGCGCTTCGGGAACGAGACGTCGTAGGTGCCGACCTTCGAGCTGGAGAGCTCGACCTGGCCGGATCCGTCCTGGAGGCCGCCGTCCCAGGCGGTGCGGGCGGTGCGAGTGGGCATGGTGCTCCTTCGTCTGTCGGGCGGGCCGGGAAGGCCCGGTCAGGACAAGTGGACCGCCTCGCGGCTTCATTCCTCCTGAGCACGCCTAATCAGCGGTCGCCCGCCCGGCGGCCTCGGCTTCGAGCCGTCGCAGACGGATCCGGGCCTGACCGGGCGCGGCCGCCTCGCCCAGCAGCCGGCGCGTGCTCGACAGGACCAGCGCGGTCGCGGCGGTCTCGGCGCGGGTCGGCCGGCGCAGCCCGAGGGTGCTCGACGCCCAGGTCGGCAGCGTCTCCACCGCCCCGGCGAACAGGGCGGGGTAGGTCGCGGCGACCGGCTTCGGCAGGGGCGGACGGCGGATGAACCGCACCGCCTCCCGCACCCGGGCGTCCGCCCGCAGGATGCCGGAGGCGCGGATCCGGTCCAGCCGGTCGTCCAGCTGCTGCACGCTGCGGGGCGGGTCGGGCACGCCCATCAGCTCGCCGGCGACCGCCCAGTCGCGCACGTAGGCGTCCGGCCCGCCCGGCACGGGCCGCGCCGCGAAGCGCAGGTAGGCCTTGAGGAACGAGTCGGCGAAGGCCAGGTGCACCCATGTCAGCAGATCGGCGTCCTGCGCCGCGTAGGCGACCGGCTCGCCCTCGGCGCCGGTGTAGGTGCCCCGCACGTGCTCGTGCAGCCGGCGCACCCAGGCGCTCGCGCCCTCCGCCTGCTCGCGGCTGCCGAAGGAGACGGTGGTGATCCAGCGGATCGTGCCGACCAGCCGGCCCAGCGGGTCCTCCCGGTACCGGGAGTGGTCGTGCACGCCCGCCATCGCGCCCGGGTGCAGCGCCTGCATCAGCAGGGCGCGCGGCCCCGCGACGAGCGTGGCGATGTCCGCGTGCACGGTCCACACCGCGCCCCCCTCGGCGAAGTACCCGGGGTCGCCGCCGCGCGACAGCTCCTGCACGTACTCGGGCACGCCGGTCGCCTGCCCGGACAGCACCTGCAGCACGCGCCGCCGCAGCACGTCGTCGAGGATCACCCGCCCATCCTCGCCCTGCGCCCGACGGCCCCCGTGCACCGCGCGGGCGGAGGGGGCGGGGTGACGGTCGCCGGGGGGCCGGTGGAGCCTGGGCCGAAGGGCGCGCGCCGGCGGGAAGGGCCCCTCCGGGCGGGATCGGACGTCCGTTCCCGCCCGGGTCCGCCGATCCCGCCCGCGCGCAGGACGGTGCGGCTAGAAGTCGCCGCCGCCGAAGTCGCCGAAGTCGCCGCCGCCGCCGAAGTCCCCGAAGTCGCCCACGCCGTCCTGCACGTCCTGGCCCAGGTCCTGCACGCCGTCGCCGAAGTCGGACGCCATGTCGCCGATGCCCGGCATCACCATGTCGGCGATCGCCGAGCCGATGACCACGCCCGCGACCGTGCCGAGCAGCGAGCCGCCGATCATGGTGCCGAGGCCGGGTCCGCCGCGGCCGCCGGCCGCGCCGCCGCCCAGGGTGCGCTCCATGAAGCCCGGCTGCCGCATCTCCGAGCGGGTCGCGCTGCGCGCCAGCACGCGGGGGTCGTCGGAGGCGGGCCGGTCGGCCGGCGACGCGTTCTTCGACAGGTCCTCGAACACCAGCCGGCGCTGCTGCGGGGTCAGCTTCGCGAACGCCTCGGCGTGCACCTCCTCCACCGCGTCCGGCGGCGCGGTGCGCAGCAGGTAGCGGTAGCGGTCGACCGCGGCCTCGTCCTCGGAGCGGGCGCCGCGCGCGGCCGGAGCCGCGCCGCGCCGGTCGACCCGCTGCCCGGAGGCGGATCCCCAGCCCCCGGAGGACGGAGCGTCCCTCCCGCGACCCGCGTCGTCGTTCAGATAGCTCTTCAGGCGGTCCAGCAGTCCCATCGGGCGCGCGTCCTTCCGTGTGCTCGGACCGCCACCGTAGGGACGCCGCCCGCGACGCCGCCCGGCGGAGTCTGTCGATCGCCCAAGAACTCGCCGTGCGCCGGGGTGTTCAGCCGCCGCGCAGGCGACGACCGGCCGCCGCTCGGTCGGGCGCGCCTACCGTGACGCAGCACGAGCGGACGAGGGAGCGGGAACGATGACGCGGTTCGGGTACACGTTGATGACGGAGCAGAGCGGGCCGAAGGAGATCGTCTCCTACGGCGTGCAGGCGGAACGGGTCGGGTTCGACTTCGAGGTGTCGAGCGACCACTACTCCCCGTGGCTGAAGGAGCAGGGCCACGCCGGCTACGCGTGGTCGATGCTGGGAGCGATCGCCCACGCCACCGAGCGGGTCGAGCTGATGACCTACGTCACCTGCCCCACCGTGCGCTACCACCCGGCGGTCGTCGCGCAGAAGGCCGCGACGCTGCAGATCCTGGCGGACGGGCGCTTCACCCTGGGTCTCGGTTCCGGCGAGAACCTGAACGAGCACGTCGTCGGCGAGGGGTGGCCGCCCGTCGCGCAGCGCCAGGACATGCTCGAGGAGGCGGTGCACATCATCCGCGAGCTGCACACCGGCGAGCTCGTGACCTGGGAGGGCGAGTACTTCCGCATCGACTCGGCGCGCGTCTGGGACGTGCCGGAGGGCGGCGTGCCCATCGGCCTCGCCGTCGGCGGCCCGAAGGCCGTGGAGCGGTTCGCGCCGCTGGGCGACCACCTGATCGCGACCGACCCGGAGCCGGAGCTGATCGAGGGCTGGCACGCGGCGCACCCCGGCGGCGGCTCCCGGGCGATCGGGCAGATCCCGATCTGCTGGGCGCCCACGAAGGAGCAGGCCGTCGACATCGCCCACGAGCAGTTCCGCTGGTTCGCGGGCGGCTGGGCGGTCAACGCCGACCTGCCGTCGCCGCACGGCTTCAACGGCGCCAGCAAGTTCGTGCGCAAGGAGGACGTCGCCGACCAGATCGCCTGCGGGCCCGACCTGGACGAGCTGGTCGAGGGCGTCCGGCCGCTGTGGGAGGCGGGATTCACCGACGTCGCGGTGGTGCAGGTCGGCGACGTGCTGCAGCAGCGGTTCCTCGACGAGGTCGCCGAGCCGCTGCTCGAGCGGCTGCGCGCGGCGGCGCCGAAGGCCTGACCGCCGCGAGGACGGCCGAGGACGACGAAGGGCGCGCCACCGCGACGGTGGCGCGCCCTTCGTGCTGCTCGGCCGGGGGCGGAGCGCGTCAGGCCCCGCTGTTGCCCGACCCGTTGCCGCGACCGGTCTCCTCCTGCAGGCGCTCGATGTGCTCGGACGCCTCCGCCTTCGTCAGGTCGGCCGAGATCTCCTCGCCGGCCTGACGGGCCAGGGTGTCCAGGTAGCTCTTCTGCGCGCCGGTGGCGGGCTCGCCGCCGGTCACCCAGTCGTGCGGGTCCTTCTCGGTGGTGCTGCGCTCGGGGCCGCCGAGGGTCTCGGCCTCCTGCGGAGGCGTGTACTGGTCGCGGGACTCGGACCCGGTCTGCTCGTCGCTCATGCCGGAACCGTAGAACACATGTCCGACGGTCAGGCTGTGAGGAGGCCGTCAGGCGGCGTGCAGCGGGTGGGAGCGGCCCGCACGCCGCCGGGGAGCCTCCAGGGCGCGCCGTCGATCATCGCCGCATGCCCCTGCGCCTGCTGGTCCTGGCCGACACCCACCTGCCGAAGCGTGCGAAGGCCCTGCCGCAGGCGGTGCTGGACGCGCTGGCCGCGACCGACGGCGTGGTCCACGCCGGCGACTGGGTGGACACGGCGACGCTCGACGCGCTGCAGCAGCGCTCGTCGCTGGTCCTCGGCGTGGCCGGCAACAACGACGGTCCCGACCTGCACGCGCGCCTGCCCGAGGTGGCGCGCGCCGAGCTCGAGGGGGTGCGGCTGGCGGTGGTGCACGAGACCGGGGCCGCGGCGGGGCGGGAGCGGCGGATGGCGGCCGCGTTCCCCGACGCGGACGTGCTGGTGTTCGGGCACAGCCACATCCCGTGGGACACGGCGACGCCGGGCGGGCTGCGGCTGCTGAACCCGGGGTCGCCCACCGACCGCCGCCGGCAGCCGCGCTGCACCTTCGGCCTGCTGACGCTCGACGCGGGTGCCGTGCGCTGGGAGCTCCGCGCGGTCTGACCGCGTGGTTCGGGGGTCGCGGCGTCCGTCCGGTCCGGGTCGCCCCCGGGCCGGGACCCCGGACCCCCGGACGGGCTCAGCCCGTGACGAAGTCGATCAGCTGCTCGACCGGGCCGAGCAGCTGCGGCTCCAGGTGCTTGTAGTGGTCGACGCGGGAGAGGATGCGCTGCCAGGCGCGCGCGATGTCGGCCTGGTCCTCGTGCGGCCAGCCGAGCGCCTCGCAGATCCCGTGCTTCCACTCCGTGCCCCGCGGGATCACCGGCCACGCCCTCATGCCGAGCCGCTCGGGCTTCACGGCCTGCCAGACGTCGATGTAGGGGTGCCCGACGACCAGCACCTCGCCGCCCCACGGCCGCACCGCGGCCTCCGTGAGCCGGGTCTCCTTGCTGCCCGCCACCAGGTGGTCCACGAGCACGCCGACCCGGCGACCGGGCGCGGGCTGGAAGACCTTCAGCACCTCGTCCAGGTGGTCCACGCCCTGCAGGTACTCGACCGCGACGCCCTCGACGCGCAGGTCGTGGCCCCACACCTTCTCGACCAGCTCCGCGTCGTGGCGGCCCTCCACGAAGATGCGGCTGGCGCGGGCCACGCGGGCCCGCGCGTCCGTCACCGCGAACGACCCCGAGGCGCTGCGCATCGGCCCGGCCTGCTTCGGGGCCGCCTTCGGCACCCGCAGGGCGACGGCCTGCCCGTCGATGTGGAAGCCCGGCCCGATCGGGAACACCCGCACCTTGCCGCGCCGGTCCTCCAGCCGCACCATGCGGCCCTCCACCCCGACCACGGCGCCGACGAACCCGCTGGCCACCTCCTCGACGACGACCCCGCGCACCGCCTCGACCACCTTCGGGGGCGGCGGCTTCTTCTTCCAGCCGCCGTCCGACAGCACGTCCGCACCGTATCGATCGAAGCTCACCCGCTCGACGCTATGTCGCGGTCCGCGCGGCGCCCCGCGCCGCCGGGGCGTGTCCGCGACACGGCGCCGCCGTAGCGTGACGGGATGGCGACGATCCTGATCACCGGCGCGGCCGGCCGCATCGGCACCGCGACCGTGCCGCTGCTGCGCGCCCGCGGTCATCGGCTGCGGCTGCTCGACCTGGTCACGCCGGCGGCGGCGACCCCCGAGGACGAGGTCGTGCTCGCGTCGGCGACCGACGAGGCCGCGATGCACGGGGCGGCGCGGGGCGCGGACCTGCTGCTGCACCTGGCGGGGTTCAGCGGCGAGCGCCCCTGGCGGGACGTCGTGGACGTGAACGTGGAGTCGACGCGCGTCGCCCTCGACGCGGCGCGGGATCGGGCCGTGCCGGTGACGGTGCTGGCGAGCTCGGTGCACGCCGCCGGCTTCGTCCCCTCCGACGAGGCGGGCGACGGGATGCCGCGAGCGCGGCCGGACACCTACTACGGGCTGTCGAAGGCCGTGATGGAGTCGCTGGCCGACCTGTACGCGGATCGCTTCGGCATGCGGGTGGTCAGCGCGCGGATCATGACCTTCGACGACCGGCCCCGCGACGCGCGGTCGCGCTCGACGTGGCTGTCGCCCGGCGACTTCGTGCGGCTCGTCGAGGCGTCGCTGCAGGCGCCGGTGGGCAGCTCGATCGTGTGGGGAGTCTCGGCGAACACGCGCCGCACGGTGTCGCTCGAGCCGGGGCGTGCGATCGGGTACGAGCCGCAGGACGACGCCGAGCAGCACCTGACGGCGCTGCTGCAGGACC
>JAKONM010000328.1 GCA_022701925.1 Microbacteriaceae bacterium | reverse complement strand
AACGCCGCCGTCGAGTTCGCCGACCCGGCCCACCCGGTGCGCGTCGCGGTCGAGGACCACCGCGACTGGTTCACGGGCTTCCTGGAGGACCGCTTCCGCGAGCTCGGGCACGCGCGGCCCGGGGCGGCGGCGGACGAGTTCTCCCTGCTGCGGGACGGCGCCGTCAGCGGCGCCTACGCCGGGGACGCCGTCGCGGCCGTCAGCGCCTTCTCGCGGGCGGCGGGGCGCCTGCTGGTCGAGGCCGGGGCCTGACCCCTCCGCCCGGCTAGTCCGCCGCCCTGGACAGGACCGAGGCCTCCGCCCGCGAGAGGTGCACGGACGCCGCCGCGCCGGCCGCCCAGACCTGCTCGACCGATCCCGCGGCGACCACGGGCGCGGCGACGTGCGGCCGGGTGAGCAGCCATGCCAGCGCCACCGCGGCCGGCGGCACCTCCCGCTCCTCCGCGATCCGCACGACCGCCTCCAGCACCCGCAGCCCGCGCCGCGTGCGGTGAGGCAGCATGCGGTCCGCCTGCTGCGGGTGCAGCTCGCGGAGGCGCCGCAGCGCGGTCCTGCTGGGAGCGGCGCCCGACAGGAAGCCGTCGGCCAGCGGCGACACCGGCAGGCAGGCGAGCTGCTGCGCGTGCACCACCGGCGCCGCGCCCTGCTCGTAGCCGTCGCGCTCGACCAGGCTGTAGACGGGCGCGAAGGCCGCGAAGCGCGGCAGGTCGCGCTGACCGGCCAGCACGCGGGACCGGATCAGCTGCGCGGGGCCGACTCCCCCGACGGCGACGTGACCGACCCGCTCGCCGTCGATCAGGCCGGCCAGCGAGATCAGCGTCTCCTCGAAGGAGGTGCTGCGGTCCTCGCCGTCGACGATCAGGAGGTCGAGCCGCTCCGTGCCCAGCCGGTGCAGCAGCCGCTCGACGGCGGCGGTCAGCTGCGGAGCGGAGAGGCCGCCTCCTCCGACGCGACCCGCCAGCACGGTGGACTCGCGGCGGCGCCGGTTCAGCAGCCAGGTGCCCACGGTCTGGGCGGCCAGTCCGTCCGCCTCGTCGTCGACGACCAGGGCGTTGCCGCCGATCGCAGCGTAGGCGTCCAGCACCCGGTGCGCGGTGGTGCGGTCCGGGGTCGTCGCGAGCGGCGCGGTGTCGAGGACGACCGGGAACACCGCGAGCCCCGTGGCCCCGATCGGACGCAGGCGGAACGGCTGCGTCGGCGGATCCAGCAGGGGCCGGGTCGCCTGGCTGGCCATCGCCCCGAGCGACCGCTCGATCACGGCCAGGGCAGCCGCCACCGCGGGCTCGGGATCGGTGAGCACCGGCGGCGGGTTGAACAGCAGCGGGCGCGTCTCCGCGTCCGAGCGGCCGTCCGCCCCGTGCCCGTCGTCGCTCATCGCGCCTCCCCGCTCGGAGGCTACGGGCAGGCGCGCGCGGCGCCGCCGCGACACCTCGGGGCCGTCAGGGTTCGCTGACGCGGTCCAGCCGGGCGATCTGCGCCGGGGTCAGCACCAGCGCCGCACCGGGCAGGAGGTCCGCCAGCGCGCGCGCCGTGGGCACGCGCACGATCGGCGCGACGACCAGCGGCTTCGACAGCAGCCAGGCCAGCGCCACGCGGCCGACGTGCTGCCCGACCTCGGCGGCCACCTCGTCCAGGACGGCGAGCACGGCGGCGCCCCGGCGGTTCACGTACTGCAGCGCGCCCTGGAACATGGGCGACGCCGGCTTGTCGTGTCGCGAGCGGAAGTCGCCGCGCAGGTAGCCGGACGCCAGCGGCATGCGGACCAGGACGCCGAGGTCGGCGTTCACGGCCAGCGGCGCGAGCTCCTCCTCGTAGAGCCGCCGCTCCAGCAGGTTGTACTCGGCGAGCAGCAGCATGACGCCCGGCACCTCGAGGCGGCGGGCGACCTTGATCGCCTCGCGCAGCCCGGCGGACGTGAAGCCGGAGGCGCTCAGGTGCCCGACCCGGCCCTCCGCCTGCAGCTCGGCGACCGCGGTCAGGGTCTCCTCGATCGGCGTGGAGGGGTCCTCGCCGTCGAGTCCGAGCACGTCGATGCGCTCGAGCTGCAGGCGCTCGAGCGAGGCGGCGACCCCGCGCCGCACCGAACGGGCGGAGAGGCCCGGCGCGTCCGGGTGCCGGCCGACCTTCGTCGCGATCACCAGGCGGTCGCGATGGTCGTGCCGCGCCAGCCAGGTGCCGATCATGATCTCGCTGCGGCCGCCCGCGTAGTGCGCGGCCGTGCTGATCAGGTCGCCGCCGGCGGCGTAGAACAGGTCGAGCACGTCGGCCGTCGCCTTCGCGTCCGTCGCCCAGCCGAACACGCTGGCGTCGAGCGCGATCGGGTACACGGCCATTCCCGTGGAGCCCACCCTGCGCGAGACGGGGCCCGAGGCCGAGTTCGCCAATCCGATCCCTCTCTGCACATCGACCTGACAACCAGCAGCATCTCACGTTCGAAGCGGCTGCGAGGTGGCTTGACAGCGCCCCTCCTGCCGCGGGGCAGGAGGGGCGCCGGTGAAGCGACGACCGTCAGTCGGTCGCGGGCTCCTCGACGACCGGGGCGAGCGACAGCTTGCCGCGGTCGTCGACCTTCGTGACCTCGACCTGGACCTTCTGGCCCACGCCCAGCACGTCCTCGACGTTGTCGACCCGCTTGCCGCCGGCCAGCTTGCGCACCTCGGAGATGTGCAGCAGGCCGTCCTTGCCGGGCAGCAGCGAGACGAACGCGCCGAACGCCGCGATCTTCACGACGGTCCCGAGGAACCGCTCGCCGATCTCGGGGTTGTGCGGGTTCGCGATCGCGTTCACCGCGGCGCGCGCGGCGTCGGCCGACGGGCCGTCGACGGCGCCGATGTAGACGGTGCCGTCCTCCTCGATGGAGATGTCCGCACCGGTCGAGTCCTGGATCCCGTTGATCGTCTTGCCCTTCGGCCCGATCAGCTCGCCGATCTTGTCGACGGGGATCTGCACGCTGATGACGCGGGGCGCGGTGGGCGCCATCTCGTCGGGCACGTCGATCGCCTGGTTCAGCACGTTCAGGATCGTGAGGCGGGCCTCGCGGGCCTGCTGCAGCGCGCCGTCCAGCACGGACGACGGGATGCCGTCCAGCTTGGTGTCCAGCTGGATCGCCGTGACGAACTCGCTGGTGCCGGCGACCTTGAAGTCCATGTCGCCGAGCGCGTCCTCCGCGCCCAGGATGTCGGTGAGGGTCGCGTACTGCGTCTCGCCGTCGACCGTGTCGGACACGAGGCCCATCGCGATGCCCGCGACCGGCGCCTTCAGCGGCACGCCGGCGTTCAGCAGCGACAGCGTGGAGGCGCAGACGGAGCCCATCGAGGTGGAGCCGTTGGACCCGAGGGCCTCGGACACCTGACGGATCGCGTAGGGGAACTCCTCGCGGGCGGGCAGCACCGGCACGAGCGCGCGCTCGGCGAGGAAGCCGTGCCCGATCTCGCGACGCTTCGGCGACCCGACGCGACCGGTCTCACCGGTCGAGTAGGGCGGGAAGTTGTAGTGGTGCAGGTAGCGCTTCTTCGTGACGGGCGACAGCGAGTCGATCTGCTGCTCCATCTTCAGCATGTTCAGCGTGGTGACGCCCAGGATCTGGGTCTCGCCGCGCTGGAAGATCGCCGACCCGTGCACGCGCGGGATGACCGCGACCTCGGCGTCGAGCGGACGGATGTCCTTCAGCCCGCGGCCGTCCATGCGGACGCCGTCGCTGAGGATCCGGCCGCGCACGACCTTCTTGGTGACGGCCTTGTAGGCGGCGGAGAACTCCGTCAGCGCGGCGACCGGCAGCTCGCCGGCGTCGACCTTGCCGGACACCGTGGCGCGCACGCGGCTCTTCAGCTCGTCGTCCGCGTCCTGGCGCTCGACCTTGCCGGCGATCGCGTAGACGTCCTTCAGGCCCGACAGCGCCTCGGCCTCGACGGCCGAGTAGGTCTCGTCGGAGTAGGACAGGAACACCGGGTACTCGCGGGTCGGCTTGGCGGCCTGGCGGGCCAGGTCGGCCTGCGCCTCGACGAGCGACTTGATGAAGGGCTTCGAGGCCTCGAGCCCCTGGGCCACGACCGCCTCGTTCGGCTTCGTCGCACCGGCGCGGATCTTCTCGAACGCGGTCTCGGTCGCCTCGGCCTCGACCATCATGATCGCGACCTCGCCCGCGTCGGTGACGCGGCCGGCGACCGTCAGGTCGAAGACCGCGTCCTCGAGCTGCTCCACCGTCGGGAAGGCGACCCACTGCTCGCCGATCAGCGCCAGGCGCACACCGGCGATCGGGCCGCTGAAGGGCACGCCCGACAGCTGGCTGGACGCGGAGGCCGCGTTGATGGCGAGGGCGTCGTAGAACTCGCCGGGCGCGATGGACAGCACCGTGATGACGATCTGGACCTCGTTGCGGAGGCCGTTGACGAACGACGGACGCAGCGGCCGGTCGATCAGGCGGCACACCAGGATCGCCTCGGTGGAGGGGCGGCCCTCGCGGCGGAAGAACGAGCCGGGGATCTTGCCCGCGGCGTAGGAGCGCTCCTCGACGTCGACGGTCAGCGGGAAGAAGTCGAACTGCTCCTTCGTGTTCTTGCTGATGCTGGTCGCGGACAGCAGCATCGTGTCCTCGTCCAGGTAGGCGGCGACGCTGCCCTGGGCCTGCTGCGCGAGGCGGCCGGCCTCGAAGCGGATGGTGCGGGTGCCGAACGTGCCGTTGTCCAGCACGGCCTCGGCGGACTTGATCTCAGGACCTTCCAAGAGGTTCCGGTTCCTTTCGTGGTGTGAAAGGAGCAGACGGATCCGCAGGGAGGAGCACAGCAAGCCGCGACTCGTCGCGGCTCCTGGTCATCAGTGAAAGAGCACGGTGCCGTCGCCGGCTCCGGAGTCCACCACCAACGACCAGCTCCCTGCCGGTCTGCTCCGTCGTCCGGGCGCGTTCGCTCGGACACCCCATGGTACCAGGCGCCCTCCGACGGCCGTCGGAGAGCGCCTGGTCGCCCGGGCGCGGGACCTCAGCGGACGATCTTGGCCGGGTTCAGGTTGTCGCCCGGGTCGGTTGCGGCGAACAGGCCGCGGAGCATCGCGACGCCCTGGTCGGAGACCACGTCGGAGAGCCATGCCGCGTGCTCCACGCCGATGCCGTGGTGGTGGCTCGGCACGCCGCCGAGCTCGATGAACGCGTCCTGGATCGCCCGCTTCACCACGTCGTACTCCCCCTGCGGGTCGTCGCCCATCACGTACGCGAACGTGAAGTAGAGGCAGGCGCCCGAGTGGTAGGAGTGCGACAGGTGGCTCATGATCCAGCCCTTGCGCCCCAGCGAGGCGTACGCCCGCTCCGCGGCGGCGATGACGCCGTCGTGCATGGCGTCGAGCCCGGACCAGGGCACGCTCGTCTCGGACACGTCGCCCGCCGTGCCGCGGTCCAGCAGGAAGTCGCGCAGGTAGGGGGTGTCGAACTTCTTCTGGTCGTAGAGCACGCCGGGCCCGGTGCCGACGCCGATGCCGCCGTTGCGCTTGACGATCCGCTCGACGGCCTTGCGCTGGGCCGCGACGTGCGCGGGCTCGCCCTCGTAGCCGATGAACGACAGGCACAGGTCGTCGAGGTTCCAGCCGCGCTTCCTCAGGAACGCGAACAGCCCCTTCTGGGCCAGCCCGGAGAACCCCTTCGACTCCTTCGAGGTCGCCAGCGAGAAGCCGCTCTCCCGGGAGTCGGAGACGCGGGTGATCGCGGGGTGCAGGTCCCCCTCCGCGATCTGCCGCATCGCCTTGGACGCGGCGCGCCAGTTCGGGAAGAAGTAGGCGTGGATCACGCGCTTGGCGGGCAGGCGGTGCACCTGCACCGTCGCCTCCGTGATCACGCCGAGGCGGCCCTCGCTGCCGAGCACCATCTCGCGCACGCTGGGCCCGGTCGAGGCCGACGGCACCGCGCGGACGTCGAGCAGGCCGCCCGGCCGCGCCACGCGCATGCCCCGGGCGATGTCGGCGATGTCGCCGTACTTGTCCGACTGCATGCCCGACGACCGGGTGGCGATCCAGCCGCCGAGGCTGGAGTGGGTGAAGGAGTCGGGGAAGTGCCCGATGGTCCAGCCGCGGGGGTTCAGCTGCGCCTCGATGGACGGCCCCAGCGCGCCCGCCTGGATGCGCGCGGTCGACGACTGCTCGTCGATCGACAGCACCCGGTCGAGCCGGCCGAGGTCCACGGAGACGATCGGGCGCCGCTCGGCGGGGTCGGGCTCGAGGGAGCCGGCGATGTTGCTGCCGCCGCCGAACGGGATCAGCACCGCGTCGGCGGCGACGACCGCCTCGACGACGCGCTGCACGGCGTCCTCGTCCGACGGGTAGACGACCAGGTCGGGCACGCGGGGCAGGTCGCCGGCGCGCACGCGGATCAGGTCGCGGATGCTCTTGCCGTAGGTGTGCACGACGCGGTCCAGGTCGTCGTCCCGCACGCCTCCGGCGCCCACGGCCAGCGCCAGCGCCTCGCGCAGGGCCTCGGGCGCCTGGGACGCGGGCACGGCCAGGTCGGCGAAGTCGGGCTGCACGAGCGGTTCGACCGCGTGCAGGTCGATGCCCACGGCCTTCTTCACGAACGGCGCGAAGCCGGGCTTGTCCTCGTGGTGGAATGCCACGCCGGGCACGCCCCAGCCCCACCACTTCATGTGGGCGACGGGCGACTCCCGCACCGCAGCCGCGTCCTCGCGGTCGGCGGCGGTCGGGGTGACGAGATCGGTCATCTGGAGGTCCTCCGGACGGTTCAGCGGCCCTGGGACAGGACCGCGGGGGCGTGCTCCTCGTGCAGGCGCTGCACCTCGCCGCGGACGCGGCGCATGTACTCGGCCGGCGGCTCGCCGGCCTCGGCCCAGACCGGCTCGCCGAAGACGACGCCCACCGGCAGCCTCCCGGGCTTCGGCCACTTCGACCCGCGCGGGTGCGCGAGGGAGGCGCCGATGATCGCGACCGGCACGCACGGCACCGACTCGCTGTTGGCGAGCGCCGCGGCGCCCGACTTGAACGCGCCGATGCGGCCGGTGCGGCTGCGCGTGCCCTCCGGGAAGACCAGCAGCGGCACGCCGCGGCGCAGCAGCGCGCGGGCCTCGGAGGCGGGCCGGTCGACGCCGGAGCGGTGGATGGGGAAGGCGTTGAAGAACAGCGCGGTCAGCCCCTTGCGCCACTTCACGTCGAAGAAGTAGTCGGCCGCGGCTCCCGCGGACAGGTAGCGGGCCAGCCGGCGCGGCAGGGTGGTGAAGATCAGCGGCGCATCCAGGTGGCTGGAGTGGTTCGCCACGACCACGAACGCGCCCTTGAGGCCCGCCAGCCGCTCCCGGCCGAGGATCCGCACCGAGATGACGCTGCGGACGACGGCGCTGAGCAGGATCCGCTGCGCGACGAACCGCGCCATCGCCATCCAGCGGGACGTGTACCGGTCGAAACGCACGTCCGGGTCTTCGGAGCGGGCGGGCTTGACCGTTGGAACCCGCGACGTCACTCGGCCAGGCTACTGCTGCGGCGCGACGAGAGCGCCCTCGAGATGCGGCGGACCCCGCCGCGCGGCCCGTGCCGCACCGCGAGCATCAGCGCCTTGTACGTCAGCGACGGCGTGGACACGACCCGGCCGCGCGACAGGTCGCGCAGCGCCGCCTCCACCAGGTCGTCGGCGTCGAGCCACAGCGCGGCCGGCATGGAGGAGGCGCTGATGCCGGCGCGCTCGTGGAACTCGGTGCGCACCCACCCCGGCTCGAGCGCCATGACGCGGACCCCGGTGCCCGCCAGCTCGTTCGCGAGCCCCTCCGAGAACACGGTGACCCACGCCTTGATCGCGGAGTAGCCGCCCATCGTCATCCTGCCCGCCGTGCTGGACACGTTGACGATGCGGCCCCTCCCGCGCTGCCGCATCGCCCGGCCGGCGGCGCCCGACAGCACGAGCACGGCGCGCACCATGACCTCGAAGGCGCGGTCGTGCTGCGCCACGTCGACGCCGGTCAGGGGCTCGCGCACCGAGAAGCCCGCGTTGTTGACCAGCAGGTCGACGGGCGCGGACGCGTCCTCGAGCCGGGCGGCCACGCGGTCGACGTCGGCGCGGTCGGAGAGGTCGGCGCGCAGCACCTCCGCCCGCCGGCCCTGCGCGCGGAGCGCCGCCGCGTCCCGCTCCAGGCGCTCGACGTCGCGCGCGACCAGCACCAGGTCCCAGCCGCGCCGCGCCAGGGCGCGTACGAACGCCGCCCCGATGCCGCTGGTCGCTCCGGTCACGAGTGCGGTCGCCACGGGCCCCTACGATACGGACCCGATGACGAACGCAGCCGTCGCCGGTGCCGGCGCGAGATCCACCGAACCCGTCGGACGGCTGTCGGGCCACGTGCTACTGACCGGCGGCACCGGTTTCGTCGGGCAGGCCGTGCTGGAGCGGCTGCTTGCCAGCCACCCCGACACCCGCGTCACGCTGCTGGTGCGCGGCAAGGCCGGCCAGGGCGCGGACGACCGGGTGCGCAAGCTGCTGTCGAAGCCCGTCTTCAAGGCGTGGCGCGAGGCCCTGGGCCGCGAGGAGGCGGAGCGGGTCTTCGCGGAGCGCGTCAGCGCCCTGGAGGGCTCCCTGAACGACGTCGGCGAGCTGCCCGGCGACCTGGACGTGGTGCTGCACAGCGCGTCGACGGTGTCGTTCGACCCGCCGATCGACGAGGCGTTCGCCACGAACACCGGCGGTGCCCGCAACCTCTACACCGCGCTCGCCGCCACCGGCACCGACCCCCACGTCGTGCACGTGAGCACCTGCTACGTCGGCGGCATCCGCAAAGGCGTGCTGCCCGAGGCCCGCCTGGACCACGACGCCGACTGGCGCGTCGAGTCCGACGCGGCGGCCGCGGCGCGGCAGCGCATGGAGCTGCGCAGCCGCGAGCCGGGCGTGCTGCGCACGCTGATGGCGGAGGCGCGGGCTCAGCACGGCAAGGAGGGCCCGCAGGCCGTGGCGCACGCCGCCGAAGCGGCGCGCGTGGAGTGGGTCAAGTCGCGCCTGGTGCTGGCGGGCCGCGCGCGGGCGCAGAGCCTCGGCTGGACGGACGTCTACACGCTGACCAAGGCCCTCGCGGAGCGGGCCGCGGAGGAGCTGTGGGGCGCCGAGCACCGGCTGTCGGTCGTGCGGCCCAGCGTCATCGAGAGCGCGCTCGTGCACCCCGCGCCCGGCTGGATCGACGGGTTCAAGGTGGCCGACCCGCTGATCCTGGCCTTCGGCCGCGGGCAGCTGCCCGACTTCCCCGGCGTGCCCGACAGCGTGCTGGACATCGTGCCGGTCGACTTCGTGGTGAACGCGATCCTGGCCGCCGCGGCCACCCCGCCCGCCGCGGGCGGGCCGCGGTACCTGCACGTCGCGAGCGGCGCGAGCAACCCGCTGCCGTTCCACGAGATGTACGGGCACGTGCGCGAGTACTTCACGGCGAACCCGATCCCCGACACCCCGGGCGCCACCGACGGCATGCCCACGTGGCGCTTCCGCGGCGACCGCAGCGTCGAGCGCTCCCTGGTGCAGGCGGAGCGGCTGGTCGGCGCCGCCAACTCGGTGCTGGACCGGCTGCCGTCGACGCCCCGCACCCGCTCGTGGCAGAAGACCATGGGCAAGCGGAAGCGCGACGTCGCGTCGATGCGCACCCTGTCCGACCTTTACCGCGCCTACGTGGGCACGGAGGTCATCTTCGACGACGCCGAGGCGCGCGCCCTGAACGCGCGAATCCCCGCCGACCGGCCCGACGAGGGCTTCGACGTCACCCGCATCGACTGGCCCGACTACCTGCAGCGGGTGCACGTGCCCGCGGTCACGCAGCTGATGCGCGTCTTCTCGCGCGGCCGCGACCGCGGCGCCCCGACGCCGACCTCGGCGCCGGCGCTGCCGCAGCGCACCGACGTGCTGGCCGTGTTCGACCTCGAGGGCACCGTCGTCGACTCCAACATCGTGCAGCAGCTGCTGTGGGTGCGGCAGTCGGAGGGCGGCAACGCCGCGGCACTGGGCGAGGCCGCGTCGATCATCACGCGCCTGCCCGCCTACCTGGCGGCCGAGCGGCGCGACCGCGGCGAGTTCATCCGCACCTTCCTGCGCCGGTACGCGGGGATGCCGAGCGCCCGCCTGACCGGCGCCGTGCGCGGCCGCTACACCGACGTGCTGCTGGCGCACGCCAGCGCCGACGCGCTGGAGCGCGTGCGGCAGCACCGCGCCGCGGGGCACCGCACGGTGCTGATCACGGGCTCCATCGGCGTGCTGGCCGAGCCGCTGGCCCACCTGTTCGACGAGGTCGTCGCCGGCACGATGCACGAGGAGCACGGCACGCTGACCGGCTACCTGGGCGCCCCTCCCCTGGTCGACGAGGCCCGCGCCGTCTGGCTGACGCGGGCGGCGCAGCACGGCGGGTACGACCTGTCGGCGTCCTACGCGTACGGGGACAGCGTGGCCGACCTGCCCTGGCTGTCGCTGGTCGGCACGGCGACCGCGGTGAACCCCGACGCGCGGCTGGCGCGGCAGGCCATGCAGCGGCGCTGGCGGGTCGTGGAGTGGCGCCGCGGCGGCGTGTCGCGCGCGGACCTGCTGCAGTCCTGACCGGCGTGGACGCGGTCGCCCGTCTGCGCGCAGCCGGGGTCGTCTTCGCCGAGGAGGAGGCCGCCCTGCTGGCCGAGGCGGGCGACCCGGACGGCGCCCTGCTCGCCCGCCGCGTCGCCGGCGAGCCCCTCGAGCCGCTGCTCGGCTGGGCGGCCTTCTGCGGCCTGCGGGTGCCCGTGGACCCGCACGTCTTCGTGCCGCGGCGGCGGACGGAGCTGCTGGCGCGGCGGGCGGCGGCGCTGGCGCGCCCCGGTTCGACGGTCGTGGACCTCTGCTGCGGCACGGGTGCAGTGGGGCTCGTCGTCGCGCACGAGGTGCCCGGTGTCGTCCTGCACGCGGCCGATCTGGACCCGGCCGCGGTCGCCAACGCGCTCCGCACGCTGGCGGGCCGGGGCGGCGTGCACGCCGGCGACCTGTTCGGCGCCCTGCCCGACGCCCTGCGGGGCCGCGTGGACGTGCTGGCGGTGAACGCGCCCTACGTGCCGACCGACCGCATCGCCGGCATGCCGCGGGAGGCGCGCGAGTTCGAGCCGGCCCTGGCCCTGGACGGCGGCGCGGACGGCCTGGCGCTGCAACGGCGCATCGCGGCGGCGGCGCCCGCGTGGCTCGCCCCGGGCGGCGCGGTGCTGATCGAGACCGGCCGCACGCAGGCCGCCTGGACCGCGCTGCTGCTCGAGGGCGCCGGCCTGAGCGCCGAGGTCGTCACCGACGACGAGGTCGACGGCACCGTGGCGATCGGGGTCCTGCCGCTCCTCCCCGGCGCGCATCGGTAGCGTCGGCACCCGGAGGTGCGGTCATGACGCAGGACGTCTCGCTGGGGGTGTGGGCGCTGCTCGGGGAGCCGCGCACGGCGGCGCTGCTGGAGCACGCCGGCTTCGACTGGGTGCTGCTGGACCAGCAGCACGGCCACTTCGACGACCGCGCGGTGCGGGAGACGTTCGAGCACCGCGGCGAGCACCGCGTGCCCGTGCTGGTGCGGCCCCGCGCGAACGCCGTCGACCTGATCGGCCGGGCCCTGGACGGCGGTGCCGACGGCGTGATCGTGCCGCTGGTCGACAGCGCGGAGGAGGCCGAGGCGGCGGTCGCGGCCGCGCACTGGCCGCCGCGCGGGCGCCGCAGCTCGGGCCCGCTGCCGTTCCTCGCGCCGGCCGACGGCTTCCGCCCCTTCACGGGCGTGATGGTGGAGACCGCCGCGGGGCTGGCCGACGTGGCGCGCATCGCCGCGACGCCCGACCTGGACCTGGTCTTCGTGGGGCCGTTCGACCTGTCGCTGAGCCTCGGCACGACCGTCGACGCCCTGCTGGCCGACGAGTCGCCCGAGTCCCCGCTGCGCCGCGTCGTCGCCGCCTGCGCCGAGGCAGGGGTGACGGCCGGGGCCTTCGGCGCCACGGTGCCGCGAGCCAGACGCTTCCTGGAGCTCGGCTTCACCTTCGTGGTCGCCGCGCTCGACACCTCCGTGCTGGCCGCGGGCGGCTCGATCGCCGAGCAGGTGCGCGTCGACTGAGCGCTCCGGGGGCGCCGCCGACCCGCGACGCCGCCCGCCGTGGTCGGTTCAGACGACGGCGAGCTTCGCGGCCAGGGTCTCGTCGGAGGGCTCGACCACGTGGGAGCCGTCCGGGAACACGATCACCGGGATGTTCGGGCGGCCGCTGACCGCCATCGCCTCGTCAGCGGCCTCCTTCGAGGCCTCCACGTCCACGTAGCGGTACTCGACGCCCTGAGCGTCCAGGTAGGCCTTGGACCGCCGGCAGTCGCGGCACCAGTCCGCGCCGTACATGGTGATGCCGCTCGTCTCGCTCATGCCGACCAGGATACGGCCGAGACGGAGCGGGCACCGCGCGCAGGGGGTTCCGCCGGGCGTCCCGCGCGGCTACCGTGTGCGCCACGTCGACGGGGACGGGAGGACGCGTCATGGCCGCGGAGCGCCGATCGACGCCGCGGCGCCTGGTGGCCGAGTCCTGGGCCCGTGCGCGCGCCGGGCGCCTCTCCCCGGACCGGGCGGAGGCCTCCGAGCCGCTCGACGGCGACGACCTCGCCGCGGCGCGGGAGGCCCACCCCCTGGCCGCCGCGCTGCCGGTGATCCGCGCGCTGCTGGTGCGCGACGCCGACCCGGGCAGCGGCGTCGTCGTGGCGGTCGGGGACGCCGCCGGCCGCCTGCTGTGGGTCGAGGGCGACCCGGGCCTGGTGCGCCGCGCGGAGTCGATGCGCTTCATGGCCGGCGCCGACTGGTCGGAGCGGCGGGTCGGCACCTCCGCGCCGGGCACCGCCCTGGCGCTGGACGCCGGAGTGCAGATCGCAGGCGGCGAGCACTTCGCGCAGCAGGTGCGCGACTGGAGCTGCTCCGCCGTGCCCGTGCACGACCTGCGGACCCACGAGACCCTGGGCGTGATCGACATCACGGGCGGTCCCGACGTCGTGCGCCCCGACGCGCTGCCCCTGCTGGCCGCGACCGCCGCCGCGGTGGAGCGCGAGCTGCTGCTGCAGCGCCTCCAGCAGCCCCGCCGGCGCCGACGGCCGGCGGCACCGGCGCGCGCCCCCCGGCTGGCGGTGCTGGGCCGCGACACCGCCGCGCTGACCGCGGGCGGCGCGACCGTCGAGCTCTCCGTGCGCCACGCCGAGCTGCTGACCCTGCTGGCCTGGCACCGCGCCGGGCTCTCGGCCGAGCGGCTGGCCGAGCTGGTGCACGGCCGCTCCGACGCCGTGGTCACGGTGCGGGCCGAGATGGTGCGGCTGCGCCACGTGCTGCAGGGCGTCGCGCCCGCGCTGGTGCCCCTGGCCCGGCCCTACCGGCTGGCCGTGCCGCTCGACCTCGACGCCCGGGTGCTGCTGGCGCTGCTCGACCGCGGCGCCCACCGGGCCGCCCTCGACGCCTGCGCCGGACCCGTGCTGCCGGCCTCCGTCGCCCCCGGGATCGAGGAGGTGCGGGCCGAGGTGGAGGGGCGGCTGCGGGAGTCCCTGCTGCAGGGCGCCTCCCCGGAGCTGCTCGTCGCCTACGTCGACCGGCTCGCACCCGGGGACCCGGCGCCGCTCGAGACCGCGCTGCAACTGCTGCCCGCGCGGTCGCCGAAGCGGGCCGGGGTGGTCTCGAGGCTCGACGCCCTCCGCTGATCCCCCGATCGGCCCGACACGCGGTGCAACGGGGCGCAACCCGCCCGCGCCTACCGTCGCCCCCGGCACGCGACCCGTGCCGGACGACGAGGTCCGGGAGGACGATTCCATGACGATGTTCGCTGACGCCGGGGCGGAAGCCACGGTCGACACCCCCTCCACCGATGCGCCGCAGGTCTACGCGGCGCCGGGCTCCCAGGGCGCGGTGATGGCCTACAGGCCGCGTTACGACCACTTCATCGGGGGCCGCTACCTGCCGCCGGCTGAGGGCCGGTACTTCGACGACATCAGCCCGGTGACCGGCAAGCCGTTCACCGAGATGGCCCGCGGCACGGCGAAGGACGTCGACGCCGCCGTCGAGGCCGGCTGGAAGGCGTTCCCCTCCTGGAGCCGCACCTCCCCCGCCGAGCGCGCCCTGATGCTGACCCGCATCGCGGACCGCATGGAGGCGAACCTCGAGATGCTCGCGGTCGCCGAGACGTGGGAGAACGGCAAGCCGGTGCGCGAGACCCTGGCCGCCGACCTGCCGCTGGCGATCGACCACTTCCGCTACTTCGCCGGCGCGATCCGCGCCCAGGAGGGCGGGGTGTCCGAGATCGACCACGACACCATCGCGTACCACTTCCACGAGCCGCTGGGCGTGGTCGCCCAGATCATCCCGTGGAACTTCCCGATCCTGATGGCGGTGTGGAAGCTGGCGCCCGCGCTGGCCGCCGGCAACTGCATCGTGCTGAAGCCGGCCGAGCAGACCCCCGCCTCCATCCACGTGCTGATGGACCTGATCCGCGACCTGATCCCGGCCGGCGTGCTGAACATCGTCAACGGGTTCGGCTTCGAGGCCGGCGCCCCGCTCGCCTCCCACCGCCGGGTGCGCAAGGTCGCCTTCACCGGGGAGACCACCACCGGCCGGCTGATCATGCAGTACGCCTCGCAGAACATCATCCCGGTGACCCTGGAGCTGGGCGGCAAGTCGCCGAACATCTTCTTCGACGACGTGGCGTCGGCCAACGACGCCTTCTTCGACAAGTCGCTCGAGGGCTTCACGATGTTCGCTCTCAACCAGGGCGAGGTCTGCACGTGCCCGTCCCGGGCGCTCATCCAGTCCAGCATCGCCAGCGACTTCCTGCCCAAGGCGATCGAGCGGGTCGAGGCCATCGTGCAGGGCAACCCGCTGGACACCGCGACCACCATGGGCGCGCAGGCGTCCAACGATCAGCTCGAGAAGATCCTGTCCTACCTCGACATCGGCCGGAAGGAGGGCGCGAAGGTCCTGACCGGCGGCGCCCGGGCCGACCTCGGTGGCGATCTGTCGGGCGGATACTTCGTGCAGCCCACCGTGTTCCAGGGCGACAACTCGATGCGTATCTTCCAGGAGGAGATCTTCGGGCCGGTGGTCTCGGTGACCACCTTCGACGACGAGGCCGACGCGCTCAAGATCGCCAACGACACCCTCTACGGGCTGGGCGCGGGCGTGTGGACCCGGGACAGCTCGCGGGCCTACCGGATGGGCCGGGGCATCAAGGCCGGCCGGGTGTGGACGAACTGCTACCACCAGTACCCGGCGCACGCCGCGTTCGGCGGCTACAAGCAGTCCGGGATCGGGCGCGAGAACCACAAGATGATGCTGGACCACTACCAGCAGACCAAGAACCTGCTCGTCAGCTACTCACCCGACGCCCTCGGGTTCTTCTGATGAGCACGCTGCCGGGGGGCGCCCGCGACACCCCCTCGGGCTCCGGTGGCGACCCCGCCGGCGCCCGTCGCGTGGACGCCACCCCGGCGGCGGTGGACCTGCTGCGCAAGATGACCGACCTGCACGGACCTCTGATGTTCCACCAGTCGGGCGGGTGCTGCGACGGCAGCTCCCCGATGTGCTTCCCGGACGGTGACTTCCTGCTGTCCGACGCCGACATCCATCTCGGTGACCTGGATGTCGGGCTCGACCGGGCGGTGCCGTTCTGGATGTCGACC
>JAKONM010000322.1 GCA_022701925.1 Microbacteriaceae bacterium | reverse complement strand
GGTCGACCCGGGCGACGACGCCCGCCGCCAGCAGCCCGAGCGCGGCCGCCACGGGCGCGGCGGCGCGCACGGCGCCCGCGGCGGCCAGCGCCGCCGCCAGCACGGGACCGAGCGCCAGCCCCGCCTGGAACAGCACGTTCAGCGCGGCGTAGGCGCGCACGCGGTCGCGGCCCTCCGGCAGCACCGCGACCAGCCTGCCGCGGACGGCGGTCGTGACCGCGGGGATCGTCGCCCCGGTCACGGCGGCGGCGCCGGCGGACAGCGCGAGACCGGCGCCGGTGGGCGGGACCACCGCCACCAGGGCCGCGCCGAGCAGACCGATCCCGCCGCTGACCGGCAGCAGGCGCGAGGCCCGCACGCGGATCAGGAGCGCGCCCTGGCCGAGCACGCCGGCCGCGCTGCCGAGCGCGAGCGCGGCGGCGAGCACGCCTGCGGCGCCCGGACCGCCGGTGCGGTCGATGCCGTCCACGACGAGGGCCAGCGGCAGCATGCCGATGGGGACGGCCGAGAGGAGCACGGCCAGCAGGCGCCAGACCAGATCGGGACGGCGGAGCAGGGTCAGCACAGGGTCTCCTTCGAGGAGATGCGACCCGCCCACCCGGAAGAGACTGCTCCCTCAGGGGCCGGAGCGTCCCGCCCGACCGCTTCAAGAGTACCGGACGGCCGCTCGGACCCCGCCCGGTCAGCCCGACGAGGCCCTGGCCGCCACCGCGCCCGCCGCGGCATCGGGGTCCAGCCCGTCGAGCCGGACGGCGCCCTCGTCCCGGCCGAACCAGGCGCGCTGCCTCCGCACCACGCGCCAGGTGAGGCGGACCGTCTCGGCCAGCCCCTCCTCGGCCGTCATCGCGCCGCGCAGCACCGCCAGGGCCTGCGCGTACCCGATCGCACGGCTCGCGGTCGTGCCGTCCGCGAGCCCCTGCGGCAGCAGGCGCTCCGCCTCGTCGAGCAGGCCGCCCTCGGCCCACATCCGCTCGGCCCGCACCCGCAGCCGCTCCGCCAGCGGCTCGTTCGCCACGTCGACCCAGAACCGGGCGGCGGGACGCCACAGCGGCGCGGCCTCGGGCAGCGAGGCCGCGTAGGGCAGCCCGGTCAGGGTGACGACCTCCAGCGCCCGCACGACGCGGCGCAGGTTGCCGGAGTGGATCCGGCCGGCCGCCTGCGGGTCCTGCTCGGCCAGCCGGCGCCACAGCGCCTCCGAGCCCATCGCCTCGCCCTGCGCCTCCAGGTCGGCGCGCAGGACCGGGTCGGTGGCGGGGAACTCCAGCTCGCGCAGCACCGCCTCGACGTAGAGCCCGGACCCGCCGACGAGGATCGGCACGGCCCCGCGCTCGAGCACGTCGTCGATCGCGGCGCGCGCCTCGTCGCGGTAGGCGGCCACGCTGGCGGTCTCCGTCACCGACCACAGGTCGAAGCAGTGGTGCGGGATCCCGCGCCGCTCGGCCACGGGCAGCTTCGCGGTGCCGACGTCCATCCCCCGGTACAACTGCATCGCGTCCGCGTTCACGACCTCGGCACGACGGCCGCGCGCGGCGAGGGCCTCGGCCACCGCCAGCGACAGCGAGGTCTTGCCGGTGCCGGTCGCGCCGGTGAGGACGAGCAGCACAGCGGCCTAGCGGCCGAGCGGCGCGCGCAGCCCGGGCAGGCCGAGGGCGATCGGCCGCGCGGGCCCGCCCGTCGAGGGCGTGCCGCAGGACGCCGCCTCGCGGGCGTCCCACGCGTCGCCCGCCCGCGTGCGCTCCACGCTGAGGTCCGCCGGGCCCTCCGCGTCCGCCACCAGGAACGCCGGCTTGGCGTCGGTGACCCGGACGGTCACCAGGTCGCCGGGACGGGGCCGCGCCACGCCGTCCGGCAGACCGACGTGCACCAGGCGGTTGTCGCGGGCGCGGCCCGTCACCCGGGAGGTGAGCCCGTCCTTGCGGCCGTCCCCCGCGCCCGCCAGCACCTCGACCTCCCGGCCCACCAGTGCGCGGTTGCCCTCCCACGACAGCCGGTCCTGCAGGGCGATCAGGCGCTCGTACCGCTCCTGCACGACGGCCTTCGGCACCTGGTCCGGCATCGTCGCCGCCGGCGTTCCGGGCCGGATCGAGTACTGGAACGTGAACGCGGTCGCGAACCGGGCCTGCTCGACCACGCGCAGGGTGTCCTCGAAGTCCTCGTCGGTCTCGCCGGGGAAGCCGACGATCAGGTCGGTCGTGATCGCGGCGTCGGGGATGCGGTCGCGCACCCCGTCGAGGATCCGCAGGAACCGGTCGGAGCGGTAGGACCGCCGCATCGCGCGCAGCACACGGTCGCTGCCGGACTGCAGAGGCATGTGCAGCTGGGGCATCACGACCGCCGTCTCGGCCATCGCGTCGACCACGTCGTCGGTGAAGGCCGCGGGATGCGGGCTCGTGAAGCGCACCCGGCGCAGGCCCTCGATCTCCCCGGTCGCCCGGAGCAGGCGGCCGAAGGCGAACCGGTCGCCGAACTGCACGCCGTACGAGTTCACGTTCTGGCCGAGCAGCGTCACCTCGATCACGCCGTCGGCCACGAGCGCCTCGATCTCGCCCAGCACGTCCCCGGGTCGGCGGTCCTGCTCCTTGCCGCGCAGCGACGGCACGATGCAGAAGGTGCAGGTGTTGTTGCAGCCCACCGACACGGAGACCCAGCCGCTGTGGGTCGACTCGCGCTTGGTCGGCAGCGTCGAGGGGAAGACCTCCAGCGACTCGAGGATCTCGACCTGCGCCTCGTGGTTGTGCCGGGCTCGGTCGAGCAGGCGCGGCAGCGCGCCCACGTTGTGGGTGCCGAAGACCACGTCGACCCACGGCGCCTTCTCGACGATCGTGCTGCGGTCCTTCTGGGCCAGGCACCCGCCCACGGCGATCTGCAGCCCGGCGTGCTCGCGCTTGACCTTCGCCAGGTGCCCCAGGTTGCCGTACAGCCGGTTGTCCGCGTTCTCGCGCACGGCGCAGGTGTTCAGCACCACGACGTCCGCCTGCCGCCCGTCCTGCGCGGGGACGTACCCGGCCTGCTCCAGCGACCCCGCCAGCCGCTCCGAGTCGTGCACGTTCATCTGGCAGCCGTAGGTGCGCACCTCGTAGGTGCGCGCCGGTGCTTCGAGCAGGTCGGTCACGTCAGCAGTGTAGGAAGCGCCTCGGTCGACGTCGGTCCACCCGACGTGCGGGTCAGTCCGCCCGCTCGAGCGCGGCGCGGGCCGCGGTGCGGACGGCGGAGCCGCTGAAGCCCCTCCGCATCAGGTAGGCGATCAGCCGGCGCTCCGCGACGTCCGGCGCCAGGGACCCCAGCCGGCGGGCGCGGTCGTCCGCGACCTCCTGCAGCCGCTGCTCCGCGACGTCCTCGTCCTCGACCTGCTCGGCCATGACGGCGTCGACCACGTCCTGCGGCACGAGCCGGCCGCGCAGCGCGGCCCGGATCGCGGAGTCCCCCATGCCCTTCCGCTCCCGCAGCCGCTCGAGCTGCCGCACGGCGAAGGCGCGATCGTCGATGAGGCCGGACCGCTCGAGCCGGTCGACCTCGTGCTCGACCTCCTCGGGCTCCAGGCCCTTCGCCACGAGCTTCGCCCGGATCTCGCCCGCGGTCGTGTCGTGCCGGGTCAGCGCCGCGAGGGCGACGTTCTCCGCCCGTCGCGCCGCCCTGGTCGCGGGCGCCGGAGGCTGCGGCGTCGTGTGCTCGTCGACGCCCGGCACCGCCCAGCGCGCCTCCTCCTGCTCCGCCGCGACGGCCCCGTCGGCGGGCACCGCTGCCGCTTCGGCGTCAGCGGTGCGCAGGGGGGCCGGTGCGCGCCCGGCCCCCCTGGTGCCGCTGCCCGGATCCGGACGCGCCGGGAAGCTCAGCAGCTCGCCCACGCGGTCAGGCTCCCACCTTGCGCGCCTGCATGCGGGCCGCGACCGGCTCCGCGGACGTCTGGGGCGCTGCGACCGCTGCCGCAGCCTCGTCCAGCTTCTGCTGCTTGTAGGCGCCGACCCCCAGCTTCTTCAGGATCTTCTGCTCGATCTCGTTCGCGACGTCGGTGTTGCGCAGCAGGAAGTCGCGGGCCTTCTCCTTGCCCTGGCCCAGCTGGTCGCCCTCGTACGTGTACCAGGCGCCGGACTTCTTGACGATGCCGTGCTCCACGCCGAAGTCGATCAGGCTGCCCTCTCGGGAGATGCCGACGCCGTAGAGGATGTCGAACTCGGCCTGCTTGAAGGGCGGCGCCATCTTGTTCTTGACGACCTTCACGCGGGTGCGGTTGCCGACCGCCTCGGTGCCGTCCTTCAGCGTCTCGATGCGCCGGATGTCCAGCCGCACCGACGCGTAGAACTTCAGCGCCTTGCCGCCCGCGGTGGTCTCCGGGCTGCCGAAGAAGACCCCGATCTTCTCGCGCAGCTGGTTGATGAAGATCGCCGTGGTCTTCGTCTGGTTCAGACCGCCGGTCAGCTTGCGCAGCGCCTGCGACATGAGGCGGGCCTGCAGACCGACGTGGCTGTCGCCCATCTCGCCCTCGATCTCGGCCTTCGGCACCAGCGCCGCGACCGAGTCGATGACGATCAGGTCGATCGACCCGGAGCGGATCAGCATGTCCGCGATCTCGAGGGCCTGCTCGCCGGTGTCGGGCTGCGACACCAGCATCGCGTCGATGTCGACGCCGAGCTTCTTCGCGTACTCCGGGTCGAGCGCGTGCTCCGCGTCGATGAACGCGGCGATGCCGCCCGCCCGCTGCGCGTTCGCGATGGCGTGGAGGGTCAGCGTGGTCTTGCCGGAGGACTCCGGACCGTAGATCTCGACGATGCGCCCGCGGGGCAGCCCGCCGACTCCGAGCGCGACGTCCAGGGCGATCGACCCGGTCGGGATGACCTCGACGGGCGCCCGCTCGTCGCTGCCGAGGCGCATGACCGAGCCCTTGCCGAACTGGCGGTCGATCTGGGCGAGCGCGGTCTCGAGGGCCTTCTCGCGGTCGGTGGTGGATGGCATTCGCGTGTCTCCTCGTGTCGCGTCCGCGTGGTCGCGCGGACGTCGTCGGCTGCCCATCGGCTGTCGTCCCGATGCGGTTCGACAGGGCTGGCGGCACTTCCGCCCGTCTGGATCCGACTGTATGGAGGGCCTCCGACAGCACCGGCCGCCGGGGGCGTCCCCGACCGGATCCGCCGGGTGGAGCACCTGGGGAGGAGCGTATGCGCGCTCGAACACGGGTTCGAGCCGACACGCCGAGGACGAACTACATCGGTGGAGTTCTCTTCGAGACGCACGTCCTGACGGGCCGTGCGACCGGCAGGCGCAGACGACGGATCAGCGGACGGGCGCGGGCCTGCCCCTGCCGTGCCGGCGCTCCGGCGGCACGTCGTTGGCGCGGCACAGGGCCAGCCACACCTCGCCCACCGGCACACCGGCGGCGACCGCCTCCTCGGCCGTGCGCCCGCCGAGGTCGTCCACCACGAGGTCGCGCACCAGCACGCGCCCCTGCGCGGCGCCGAACTCGTCGTCGACGGCGCGCCGGAACTCGCTGACCTTCACGAGGCGGGGACCGGGGTCAGTGGGCGACCAGATCGGACCGGCGCGTGCCGCCCGCGGAGCCGCCGCGGCCGAACCGCTCGGTGAAGTCGGCGGGCAGCGCGTCGGGCACGTCGAGCCCCTCGATGACCGCGAGCCGGTCGCCGACCTCGCGCATGATCACGGACACCGGGGTGTCGAGGGCGTCGGCGACCGAGGCGAGGATCTCGCTGGACGCCTCCTTCTGCCCGCGCTCCACCTCGGAGAGGTAGCCGAGCGCCACGGACGCCTTGCTCGCCACCTGGCGGAGGGTGCGGCCCTTCTGCAGCCTGAAGTCCCGCAGCACGTCGCCGAGCTCCTGTCGAACGAGAACCATCTCCCCCTCCTCCTCTTCAGCGCACCTCGCAGTGCTGACCCCGTCGCTCCGAGCGGAGCGACACCATACCCGTCGATCTTCACAGCCACGGTAGGGCCGACCGGCCCCGCCCGAGCCGAACCGTGCTGGACGTAACGGGATCGAAACCTGCCCTATTCCTGCGCGAGCGCGTCGAGCAGTGCCTCGACGGCCAGGCGCGCCGTGCCGGTGCGCACGGCGGCCCGGTCGCCGCCCAGCCTCGCGCTGACGACGTGGAGCCGCCCGGGCAGGGCGATCCCGACGTGCACGGTGCCCGCGGGCCTGCCGCCCTGCGGCCCGGGACCGGCCACCCCGGTGGTGGCGAGCCCGCAGTCGGCGGGCGCCCCGGCGACCGCGAGCCGGCGCCGGACGCCGTCCGCCATCTGCCGCGCGACCTCGGGGTGCACCGGGCCGTGCGCCCGCAGCAGCCCCGCATCGACGTCCAGCAGCTCCGATTTCAGAGCGGTCTCATAGGCGACGAGGCCCCCGCGCAGCACGGCGGAGGCGCCCGGCACCCGCACGAAGGCGTCGACCAGCAGTCCGCCGGTCAGCGACTCCGCGACCGCCAGGGAGAGCCCGCGCTCGCCCAGCAGCGCGAGCACCCGCTCCGCGGTCACGGACGTCCGGGGGCGGCGTTCAGGCGCCGGTCGTCGACCAGGTACTGCACCCCGGTGACGATCGTGACGACGAACGCGGCCGCCATGAACACGGTGTTCACCCCGTTCATCCACGGTCCCAGCAGAGCCGGCAGCGGCGCCAGCGCCAGCCCGATGGCGACGGACTGCAGCACCGTCTTGACCTTGCCGCCCTTCGAGGCGGGGATCACCCGCTTCGACAGCACCGCGAACCGGTAGACCGTGATGCCGACCTCCCGCAGCAGGATCAGGGCGGTCACCCACCACGGCAGCTCGCCGACCGCGGACAGCACGACCAGCGCGGCGCCGGTGAGGGCCTTGTCGGCGATCGGGTCGAGGATCTTGCCCAGGTCGGTGATCAGGTTGCGGCTGCGGGCCAGGTGGCCGTCCAGGCCGTCCGTGGCGATCGCCACCACGAAGATCGCCGTCGCCGCCCAGCGCACCCCGGGGTCCTGCGGCGCCGCCAGGAACACGGCGGCGAAGACCGGCACCGCCAGGATGCGGACGATCGAGATCAGGTTCGGAACGCTCCACGGGCTGACCGGCCCGTCCCCGGCGCGCAGCATCCGCGGCCGTCCGGTCCCCTGCGCGCTCATGGCGCCAGGGTATCGCCGGGTCCCGGCGGCGCCCCGGTCCGGAGCGCCGCCCGCCGGACGAGCCCGGGCGCCGACGCGATCAGGCGCGGTCGGTGAGGCTCCAGGCGTCCTCGGAGTCCTCGCCCTCGTCCGGCTCGTCGAAGTAGTCGAGCGCGACCTTGCCGCCCGCGGAGGAGGCGCCGTTGGCCGGCATGCCGCGGATGCCGGCGAGCGTCTCGGCGAGGTCGTCGGGCGCGACCAGCACGTCGCGGGCCTTCGACCCCTCGGACGGGCCGACGATCTTCCGCGACTCCATCATGTCCATCAGGCGCCCCGCCTTCGCGAACCCGACGCGCAGCTTGCGCTGCAGCATCGACGTCGAGCCGAGCTGGGTGGTGACGACCTGCTCCACGGCGGCCAGCAGCAGCTCGAGGTCGTCGCCGATGTCGCCGTCGATCTCCTTGGCCGGCGCCTGCTCGACCATGTCCTCTCGGTAGTCGGGGCGCGCCTGGTTCTTGACGTGCTCCACGACCCGGGCGATCTCGGCCTCGTCGACCCAGGCGCCCTGGATGCGCATCGGCTTCGCCGCGCCCATCGGCAGGAACAGCCCGTCGCCCTGGCCCAGCAGCTTGTCCGCGCCGACCTGGTCCAGGATCACGCGGCTGTCCGTGGAGGACGACACGGCGAAGGCAAGGCGGCTCGGCACGTTGGCCTTGATCAGACCGGTCACCACGTCGACCGACGGGCGCTGGGTGGCGAGCACCAGGTGGATGCCGGAGGCGCGGGCCAGCTGGGTGATGCGGACGATCGAGTCCTCGACGTCGCGCGGCGCGACCATCATCAGGTCGGCCAGCTCGTCCACCACGACCAGCAGGTAGGGGTAGGGCGCCAGCTTGCGCTTGCTGTCCGCCGGCAGCCGGATCTCACCGTTCGCGATCGCCCGGTTGAAGTCGTCGATGTGGCGGAACCCGAAC
>JAKONM010000316.1 GCA_022701925.1 Microbacteriaceae bacterium | reverse complement strand
GACGAGGAACGCCAGCAGGACCAGCACGCCGAGCACGACGATCACGGCGATGAGCATCGCGACCCAGCGGGGCAGCCGCAGGCGCTCCAGCTGCGAGACGAGGGGGTCGAGCCCGAGTGCCAGGAACACGGCGGTCAGCACGTAGGTGAGGATCGTCGCCAGCTGCAGGACGGCCGCGC
Organism: Microbacteriaceae bacterium; assembly: GCA_022701925.1. GTDB lineage: Bacteria > Actinomycetota > Actinomycetes > Actinomycetales > Microbacteriaceae > Amnibacterium. The sequence continues at coordinate 3,211 of JAKONM010000316.1, read as the reverse complement.
CGATGGCCAGGGCGAGCAGGACGCCCAGCGCTCCGACGAGCCCCGTGCGGAAGGGGTGCTGCACGTTCACTCAGGGCCTCAGGAGTCGGCGTCGACCGGCGAGGCCGTCGACAGGGCGCCGCGGAGCGACTCGAAGTAGTGGGCGATGCCGTCGCGCTCGTCGCGCAGCTGCGCCAGCCGCTGCTCGGCGTCGCGCACGAGGCGGGCGGAGCGCTGCTCCGCCTCGCTGACGATCGCGTGCGCCTGGTCGCGGGCGGTCGCGACGGTCTCGACCGCCTCGGCCTGGGCCGCCTCGCGCGAGCGGCGGCCGTCGACCTCGATCTGCATCTGCAGCGCGTCCGCCTCCAGCCGCTTGTCGGCCGAACGGCGCACGGCGTCGGACAGCTGCGCGTTCGCGTCGTCGAGGTAGCGCTGGGTGGAGGCGACGGCCTCCTGGTGCCGCGCGAGGTAGTCGGCCTCCGCCTCGGCCCGGCGGGCCTTCAGCTCGACCTCCAGGTCCAGGCGCGCCTGCTCGATCTCGCGCGCCGCATCGTCCCGCAGCTCGGCCAGCTCGGCGGCCAGGGCGTTCCGCAGCGCCTCGTGCTCGCGCAGCACCGCCTGCCGCTCCGCGGCGGCCTCGTCCGCCAGCCCCGCCCGCACCGCGTCCGTCTCGCGGGCCAGCGCCAGCCGGGCGGTCTCGGTCTCGCGGGCGATGTCGGCGCGCGCCAGCTCGGCCCTGCGGTTCAGGTCGGCGTGGGCCCGCTCGACCTCGGCGTCCGTCTCGGTGCGCAGCCGGGCGGCGTACGCCTCGGCGTCCTCGCGCAGCGCGGTGAGCTCGCGGTGCAGCTCGGCGCGGCCGAACTCCGTCTCGCGCTCCAGCCGCGCCGCGTCCTCCCGCGTACCCGCGGTCTCGCGGTCGACCACCGCGCGCAGCTCGGCCGCCTCGCGCTCGGCGTCGGCGCGCAGGGCACCGGCCTCGCGCTTCGCGGTGCCGCGCGTCTCGGCCGCCTCGGTCGCCACGGCGCCCCGCACCGCCGCCGCCTCGCGCACCGCGTCCTGCACCGCGGCGTCCGCGTGCAGCTCGGCGCGGTCGACCATCGCGTCGGCGTCGGTGCGGGCCGTGAAGAGCAGCTGCTCCGCCTGCTCCTTCGCGTCCGCCACCAGGCGCTCCGCCAGGTCGGAGGCCTCGAGCCGCAGCCGGTCCGCGTCCGACTGCGACGACGCCCGCAGCTTCTGCGCGTCGATGTCCGCCAGGGCGATCACCTTGGTCGACTGCTCCTCCGCGAGGCGCAGCAGGCTCTCCAGACGGTGGCCGAGCCCCGAGTACGTGGGGGCGCCCACCTCCTCCAGCTCGCCGTCCAGCTCGTCGACGCGGGTGTGCAGCCGCCGGTTCTCGCGCTGCGCCTCGGCCAGCGAGCTGTTCGCCTTGATGAGCTCGCGCCGCAGCTCCTGCATCGCGCGATCGACCTCGTCGCGGTTGTAGCCGCGCATCGCGGGGGTGAAGCCGGACTCGTCGGACACGGTGGCTCCTTCTTCCGGGACGGGGCGGCGCCGTCGCGCGCACGACGAGCACGCGGATCCCGCGTCGAGAGGCAGTGTAGGTGCGGGTGCGACGCGCCGTCCGTCTTCTCGCGCCGCGCGGCGCGGCCACCCCAGTTCGGGGACGTCCCGTGGTTAGGCTGACCGCCGCTCGCCCCCGGGGCGGGTCGCGCGGGACGCCGGCCGAGGGGGTCGAGGCCGCCTCTCGCGGCCCGTGACCGTCCCGGGTCGCCCCGCCCGTCCAGGCGGACGGGGCCCGAACAGGAGGGAACCGGATGCGGTTCGCCATCGCGCTCGTGGCGCTCGTCGCCGCCGCCGTGCTGATCGTCGCGGGGGTCGCCCAGCGCACCTTCCTGAAGCCGCCCACCACGGTCTCGGTGTCCGCCAGCACCCCGGCCGGCGTCGACTACGTGGTCGTGCCCGGCTCGGTGCTGCGCGCGCACCCGGGCCAGCAGCGGCTGCACCTGGAGGGCTCCGGCACCGCCTTCGCCGCCTACGGCCGAACGGCGGACGTCACCGCCTGGCTCGCGGGCGAGCGCTACGCGCAGGTGCGCGTCGACGGCTCGGGCGAACCGCTCGCGCCGCGGCTGCGCACCGCCCCCGCCGTCGCCGGTCTGAGCGGCGGCGACCGCCCCGACCCCGACGGCTCCGACCTGTGGATCGACCAGCGCAGCGCCGAGGGCTCGCTCGACTGGACCGTCAACCTCCCCTCCGACGTCTCGCTGATCGTCGCCTCGCCCGGTGGCGGCGTCGCCCCCGACGTGCGCATCACCTGGCCCGTGCCCGCCGCGACGGCCCTGTCCGGCATCCTGCTCGTCACGGGCGGCGCCCTCGGGGCGATCGGCCTGCTGCTCTACGTCTGGGCCCTGGTGCAGGTGCGCCGCCGCCGCGGCCCGCGGCGGAAGTCGCCGCCGAAGGCGCCGCGCCGGCCGCAGCCCCCGAAGTTCCGCCCGCAGCGCCCGGTCGCGACCGGGCCCGGCCGCGGGCGCCGCAGCGTCGGCCGCACCACCGTGCACCGCATGGCCGCGGCGCTCGCCGTGGCGCTGCTCGCCGGCCTCGCCGTCACCGGGGCGCCGCGACCGGCCGAGGCCGCGGAGCGCGGCGACCACGCGGTCGTGGCCGAGCAGCAGGCCCTGCGCATCGTGCAGCACGTCGCCGAGGTCGCCCGGTCGGCCGACGCCGACCGCAGCGCGAGCACCGCCGCCGCCCGCTTCGACGGGCCGGCGCTCGCCCTGCGGAAGGCCGCGTACACGATCCGCAAGAAGGACGGGAAGGCCGCGCTGCCGGCCGCGCTGCCGCAGGCCGGCGCCCGGCTGCAGCTGATCCTGCCCGAGTCGACGGACTCGTGGCCCCGTACGCTGTTCGTCGTCGTGGACGACCGCACGCAGAAGGACAAGGCGCCCATCGCGCTCGCGCTGGTGCAGGACGACCCGCGCGCCGAGTACAAGGCGCACTACGCGATGGAGCTGCAGTCGGGCGTGACGCTGCCGACGCTGCCCTCCGCGCTGCTCGGCGCCAAGCGGCTGGACGCCGAGAACACCGTGCTGCGGGTGCCGCCGGCGCAGCTGGCCGCCGACTACGGCGCGCTGCTGCGCGGCGGCGCCGACGACGCGGACGCGTCGCTGTTCGAGGCGAAGGGCGACCAGCTGGTGCAGAACGTCGGCGAGGCAGCCAAGAAGAAGATCGCCAAGAA
>JAKONM010000312.1 GCA_022701925.1 Microbacteriaceae bacterium | reverse complement strand
ACTCCGGCGGGGAGTGGGGGTCGATCGTCAGCAGCCGCTTGCCCTCGGCCTGGCGGCGCTTCTCGCGCCACACCGCGGCCCACGACAGGAAGAACCGCTGCGCCCCCGACACCCCGTCGACCACCGGCGGCTCGGCGCCCTCCAGCGACAGCACGTAGGCGCGCCAGGCGATGGCCAGCCCGCCCAGGTCGCCGATGTTCTCGCCGATCGTCAGCGCCCCGTTGACGTGGTCGGTCAGGCCCTCCGGCACCAGGGCGTCGTACTGTGCGATCAGGGCGGCCGTGCGCTGCTCGAACGCGGCGCGGTCTCCTGAGGTCCACCAGTTCTCCAAGCGGCCCGAGCCGTCGAACTGCGACCCCTGGTCGTCGAACCCGTGCCCGATCTCGTGCCCGATCACGGCGCCGATGCCGCCGTAGTTCAGGGCGTCGTCCCGCTCCGGGTCGAAGAAGGGCGGCTGCAGGATCGCGGCCGGGAAGACGATCTCGTTCATGCCCGGGTTGTAGTACGCGTTGACCGTCTGCGGCGTCATGAACCACTCGTCGCGGTCGACCGGGCGGCCGATCTTGCCCAGCTCGCGGTCGAACTCGAAGGCGCTGGTGCGGCGCACGTTGCCGACCAGGTCGTCGACCCGGATCTCGAGGCCGGAGTAGTCGCGCCACACCGCCGGGTAGCCGATCTTCGGCGTGAACCGGCCCAGCTTGTCGAGCGCGCGGGCCCGGGTCTCGTCGCCCATCCAGTCGAGCGACGAGATGGAGGAGCGGTAGGCGGCGACCAGGTTCGCCACCAGCACGTCCATGCGCACCTTCGCCACCGGCGGGAAGTGCTGCTCGACGTACAGGCGGCCGACCGCCTCGCCCATCGCGCCCTCGGTCAGCGCGACGCCGCGCTTCCACCGGGCCTTCAGCTCCTGGGTGCCCGACAGCGCCGTGCCGGTGAAGGCGAAGTGCGCCGCCACGAACTCGGAGGACAGGTAGGGCGCCAGCGGGCGGATCACGCGCACGGCCAGCCAGTCGCGCCAGGCGTCCAGCCGGTCCGCGGTGAGCAGGCCGAGCACGCCCGTGACGAAGGACGGCTCGCGCACCACCACGGTCTCCAGCGCGCCGACGGGCGCGCCGAGGCCGGCCGCCCAGGCGTCCAGCAGCGCGCCGGACTCCCCGGCGGACAGCACCAGGTCGGCCCACCGCGTCGGGTTGTAGGTGGCCTGCACGTCGCGGGTGCGCACGGCGTCCCAGTGGGTGCCGGCGATCTCCGACTCCAGGGCGAGCACGCGCTCGGCCCGGCCCGACGCGTCGTCCAGCCCGGCCAGCTCGAGCATGTGGGCCAGGAAGACCCGGTACGCCTCGCGGTGCGCGGCGAAGTCCTCCTCGCGGTAGTACCGCTCGTCCGGCAGCCCCAGGCCGCCCTGCTCGATGAAGACGAGGTAGCGCTCCGGGTCGCCCGGGTCGTTGTCCACGAAGAGCCGGAACAGGCTGCCGCCGCCGGTGCGCTCCAGCGCGCCCAGGGTCGCCAGCACGGCGGCCGTCGAGTCGGCCGCCGCCACCAGCGCCAGCGGCTCCTGCAGCGGGTCGGCCCCGGCGGCCTCCACCGCGGCCTCGTCCATGAAGGAGGAGTAGAGGTCGCCGGCCTTGCGCGCCTCGGTGCCGGGCTCGGCGCCCTGCGCCTGCTCGCTGATCGCGTGCACCGCCGCCTCGGCCTCGTCGACCAGGTCGAGGAACGCGCCGGAGCGGGCCCGGTCGGCGGGGATCTCGGCCGTCTCCAGCCAGGCGCCGTTCACGTGCCGGTACAGGTCGTCCTGGACGCGCGGGGTCTGGGATCCGGCTTGGGGTTCGGCCACGGGGTGGATTCTACGAGCGGGTGCCCCTCGCGCACGGGACACAACGCCGTGCTCCGGCGACCTCGGACCCGGGCGGGCGGGAGGGGTGCCCCCGCCCCCGGCCCGAGGACCGCGCCGCAGGGCCCGCGGGCGCGTCCCTCGTAGGCTTCCGGATCGTGCGACTCGTGGTGGCGGAGTGTTCGGTCGACTACGCGGGACGGCTGTCGGCCCACCTGCCGCCCGCCCGCCGGGTGCTGATGCTGAAGGCCGACGGCAGCGTGCTGGTGCACGCCGACGGCGGCTCGTACAAGCCCCTCAACTGGATGAGCCCGCCCTGCTCGCTGACGGTGGAGGAGCCGGACGACGACGTCGCGGCGACCGGCGTGCAGCAGATCTGGCGCGTGCTGCACGGCAAGACCGGCGACCAGCTGATCATCCGCATCCACGACCTGGTGATCGACGAGTCGGTCGAGCTGGGCGTCGACCCCGGGCTCACCAAGGACGGCGTGGAGGCCGACCTGCAGCGCCTGCTCGCCGAGCAGATCGAGCTGCTCGGCGACGGCCACCAGCTGGTGCGGCGCGAGCACATGACCGCGATCGGGCCGGTCGACATCCTGGCGCGCGACGCCGCGGGCGGCGCGGTCGCGGTGGAGATCAAGCGGCGCGGCGAGATCGACGGCGTGGAGCAGCTGACCCGCTACCTGGAGCTGATGAACCGCGACCCGCACCTGGCGCCCGTGACCGGCGTCTACGCCGCGCAGGAGATCAAGCCGCAGGCGCGCACGCTGGCCGAGGACCGCGGCATCCGCTGCCTGGTGCTCGACTACGACGCCATGCGCGGCGTCGAGGGCGGGCCGGCGCGGCTGTTCTGAGTCCACGGCCTTGAAGGGCCCCCGGGGTCGAGCCCGCGGGGGCCAGCATCGATGTTCTGCGCCCGCGGGGCGGTGCCGCACGGGCCGAGCGCTTCGCGCCGGCTTCGTCCGCACCGCCGCACTGCTGCTGTCCGGTCCTGCGGATCACGGTTCGAGCGCTCCGGCCCGCATCCCGACGAGGTTCTACGCTGCTCGCGACCCGTCCACGCGCTCGAGGCGCGGACCCGGCCGAGCACGGAGGCTGCACGCATGATCGTCGGCATCGAGACGGGCGGCACGAAGATCGTGTGCGGCGCAGCGCCCGACGACGCACCGGATCGCCCGTCGACCGTCGTCTCGTTCCCCACGACGACGCCCGAGGAGACCTTCGCGCGGATCGGGCGCTTCATCGAGGAAGCGGCCTCGGTCGAGCCGCTGAGCGCGCTGGGGATCGCGTCGTTCGGGCCGATCGACGCGGACCCCGGCAGCGACCGCTACGGCTGGATCACCAGCACCCCGAAGGCGGGCTGGCAGGACGTGGACGTGCTGGCCGCGGTGCGCCCCGCGAGCGGCGTCCCGACCGCCTTCCTGCACGACGTGGCCGCCGCCGCCGTGGGCGAGCAGCGGTTCGGGGCGGCCAGCGGCGGTCGCAACGTCGCCTACGCGACGGTCGGCACGGGCATCGGCGTCGGGGTGATCCTGGGCCGGCAGGTGCTCGCCGGGTCGGGCTGGCCCGAGATGGGGCACATCTCCGTCCGCCGCCATCCCGCCGACCGCTTCGAGGGCACCTGCCCGTTCCACGGCGACTGCCTCGAGGGCCTGGCCGCCGGCCCCGCGGTCGAGGCGCGCTGGGGCGCCGACGCCTCCTCCCTGCCCGCTGCGCAGCGGGACGCGGCGATCGAGGTGCTGGCCTCCTACCTGGCGCAGCTGGTGTTCACGACGGTCATCACGCTCGGCGTCGAGCGCATGGTGCTGGGCGGGGGCGTCATGCACTCGCCCGGCCTGCTCGAGCGCACGAGAGCGGCCTTCAGCGGAGCGGCCGGCGGCTACGGTCCCCCGCAGACGTCCGCCGACCCCGCGACGCTGATCGTCGCCCCCGGGCTCGGGGACCGGGCCGGCGTCGTGGGCGCGCTCACCGCCGCCGCGGACCTGCTGCAGGGCGGCGCCTGACCGGCGCCGGAGCGGCCCGTACGCTGCCCCGATGCCCTCGCACCCGTTCACGGTCGCCCTGATCGACCTCGACGGCACCGTGATGGACTCGGCGCCCGGCATCACCGGCACGCTGGCGCTCGTGCTGACCGAGCTGGGCCTGCCCGTGCCGTCGCCGGCCCGGCTGCTCGAGTTCGTCGGCCCGCCGATCCTCGACGGCCTGCGCGACATCGCGGGCGTGCAGGGCGCGGAGGCGCAGCGGGTGCTCACGGCCTACCGCACGCGGTACCGCGCGGCCGGGGCGTTCGACGCGGCGCCCTACCCGGGCGTCGAGCAGGCGCTGCGCGAGATCGGCGCCGAGATCCCGCTGGCGCTGGCGACCTCCAAGCCCGAGTCGACCGCGCTGCGGATCCTCGACCACTTCGGCCTGCGGCCGCTGTTCACGGCGGTCGCGGGCGCTTCCGAGGACGAGTCGCGCAGCCGCAAGGCGGAGGTCGTCGAGCGTGCGCTGCTGCTGCTGCGCGAGGCCGGTGCGGACACCGCGCGGCCCGTGATGGTCGGCGACCGCAGCCACGACGTCGAGGGCGCCGCCGAGCACGGCGTGCCGACGATCGTCGCCGGATGGGGCTACGGCGCGCCCGAGGAGCGGGCGGGCGCGATCGGCGCGGCCGAGGCCCCCGCCGACCTGCCTCCCCTGGTGCTGGGCCGTGCGGCGGCCGGATCGGCGTCGGACGTCCGCTGACCGTCCACCCGGCGGCCGTCATGATGCGGGACAATCGCCGCATGACCCTGACGCAGGCCGAGCGGCAGTACCAGAAGTCCACGCAGGCGACCGCACCGCACGTCGTCGTCCTCTTCGGCGCCGCCGGCGACCTGGCCAAGCGCAAACTGCTGCCCGGGATGGCGAACCTGGTGCTCTCCTCCCTCACGCCCGACATCGAGATCGTGGGCACGTCGCTGGAGGACCTCGACGACGACACCTACCGCGAGCAGGCGAGGGCGGCGCTCGACGAGTTCGACCGCCGCCGCCTGAACGACGACGAGTGGCGCCACTTCGCCGAGAAGCTGCACTACGTGCCGTCGAAGGCGGGCCCGCAGGCGCTGGCGCGCGCGGTGGCCGAGGCCGCCGGCCGGCTGGGCCCGAGCGCCCGCCGGATCCACTACCTGTCGGTGCCGCCGAAGGCCGCCCTCGCCGCGGTCGAGACGATCGCCGCCGCCGGGCTGGTGGAGGGCTCGCGGATCATCATGGAGAAGCCCTTCGGCACCGACCTCGCCAGCGCGGTCGAGCTGAACCGGCGCCTGCACGAGACGTTCGCGGAGAGCCAGATCTTCCGCATCGACCACTTCCTGGGCAAGGAGCCGGCGCAGAACATCCTGGCGATCCGCTTCGGCAACGGGCTGTTCGAGCCCATCTGGAACCGCAACTTTATCTCGCAGATCCAGATCGACGTGCCGGAGACGCTGGGCCTCGAGCAGCGGGCGTCGTTCTACGAGTCGACCGGCGCCTACCGCGACATGGTCGTGACGCACCTGTTCCAGATCCTGGCGTTCGTCGCGATGGAGGCGCCGACCGCGCTGGAGCCGAAGGCGATCAGCGAGGAGAAGAACAAGGTCTTCAACTCGATGAAGCCGATCGACCCGGCGAACGTGGTCCGCGGCCAGTACGTCGGCTACAAGGACATCCCGGGGGTCTCGCCCGAGAGCGAGACCGAGACGTTCGTCGCCCTGAAGTGCGAGATCGACAACTGGCGCTGGGCCGGCGTGCCCTTCTACCTGCGCACCGGCAAGAAGATGGCCGAGGGCCAGCGCATCGTGTCGATCGCGTTCAAGGAGCCCCCGCAGTCGATGTTCCCGCCCGGCTCCGGCATCGGCGCGAAGGGCCCGGACCACCTGACGTTCGACCTTGCGGACGCCAGCAAGATGTCGCTCTCCTTCTACGGCAAGAAGCCCGGCCCGGGCATGAAGCTCGAGAAGATGAGCATGCAGTTCGCCATGCAGGACACGGCGAACGCGGGCGACGTGCTGGAGGCCTACGAGCGGCTGATCCTGGACGCGATGCGCGGCGACCACACGCTGTTCACGACGGCCGAGGGCATCGAGCGCCTTTGGGAGGTCAGCCAGCCGCTGCTGGACGACGCCCCGCCCGTGCGGCCGTACGCCGTCGGCAGCTGGGGCCCGAACGCGATCCACCAGCTGATCGCGCCGTACGCCTGGCGCCTGCCCTTCGAGCGCGTCTGGCGCGAGTCGCACCACTGAGGCCGGTCGGCGCTCCTCTCGGGCACCGGAAGACCCGATCGCCCATCCGGCGACAGGAGATTCCGCCGACCCGGGGGCGCCTCCCTCGACCGGGGGGAGGGCGTGCCTAGCCTCCTCGTGATGAAGACGCTGCCGCTGCTCGGAGAGCGCTACCGCCTGGGCCCGATCGTGGGCACGGGCGGCATGGGCTCCGTGCACCGCGCGTGGGACGAGCGCTTCGACCGCGAGGTCGCGGTCAAGGTCGTGCGCGCCGGTGCGGACGCGGTGGAGCAGGAGCGGCTGCGCCGCGAGGCGCAGTACCTGGCCCGGCTGGACCACCCCAGCCTGGTCGCCGTCTACGACGCGGGGGCCGACCGCACGAGCACCGGCGAGACCGTGTGGTTCGCGATGGAGCTGGTGCACGGCCCCGACCTGCGCCGCGTGCTGGCGGACCGCGGGCGGCTGTCGACCGCCGACGCCGCGCGGGTGCTGGAGGGGGCGGCGGGCGCGCTGCAGGTGCTGCACGCCGCGGGCGTCGTGCACCGCGACCTGAAGCCCGCCAACGTGCTGCTGACCGCCGACCCCGACGCCGGCCGGTGGGACGTGAAGCTGGCCGACCTGGGCATCGCGCAGCTGATGCGGGCGGAGCAGCTGCTCACGGCGACGGGCCAGGTCGTCGGCACCGCCGCCTACCTGAGCCCCGAGCAGGTGTCGGGCGGCCGCATCGGCCCGCCCTGCGACGTCTACGCGCTCGGCCTGCTGGCGATCGAGGCGCTGACCGGGCGGGTCCCGTTCCCCGGCGGGGTCGCCGAGTCGGTCACCGCGCGCCTGGTCCGCGACCCGGAGATGCCCGCGGCGGCGGGCCGCGAGTGGTGCCGGCTGCTGACGGCGATGACCGCCCGGGATCCGGAGGACCGCCCGGACGCCCGAGCGGTGGCGGAACGCCTGCGCGCCCTGCCCCGCTCCGCGGAGCCGCTGCCCGACGAGGCGCGCGCGACCGACGTGCTGCCCGCCTCGGTGCTGCGACCGGGCACGCCCGTCGAGGACCTGCCCACCGAGGCGATCGAGCCGGGCGTGACCCGGCCGCTCGCGCAGCGGCCGGTGCTGGGCCCCCCGACCTCGTGGACCCCCGCCCTGCGGCCCCGACGCGCGCCGCTGCGCCGCCGCCGGGCGCTGCTGGCGGCCGGGGCGCTGACCGCGGCGCTCGGGCTGGCCGGCGGCGGCGCTGCCCTGCTGGGCGGAGGCGGACCCCCCGCGAGCGCTGAGACCGCCCCGTCGTCCAGCGCTCCGGCCGTCCAGCGCCACTCGCCCGCCCCGACGCCGACCCCGAGCCGCACGCCGAGCGCCGCGCCGTCCGTCGCGCCCAGCAGGACCGCGTCGGCGGCGGCGCCGGCACCCGCCGCGCCCGCGGTGCAGGCGCCGGCCGTGAAGACGTCGGACCGCCACGGAGCCGCCCGCGGGCGGGATCGGGCGCAGCGCGAGGTCGAGCGCGGGCTGCGCCGGCTCGAGGACCGCCTGCGCGACCGGCTGCGGCACTGACGCGGCGCCCCCGGGGGCGTTCAGGATCGCGGCCCTACGGTCCTGCCATGGCTGATGAGTTCAAGAAGGGCGACCAGGTCTCGTGGAAGTCGCACGGCGGCGAGGCGGAGGGCGTGGTCGAGGAGAAGATCACCGAGGACACGAAGGCGGGCGGGCGGCAGGTCCGCGCCTCCGAGGACGACCCGCAGTACCTCGTGAAGAGCGAGAAGTCGGGCGGCGAGGCGGTGCACAAGCCCGACGCGCTCGAGAAGGAGTGATCGCCGACTGATCGTCCGGGACGGCGTCCACCGCGGTTCAGCGGCGGACGCCGACCCGGACGGGGTCCGGCGCGGGGTCGCGAAGGCGCCCCCGACCAGGCATCATTCCCGCGTGGGCTTCAACATGCGGCTGCGAGGGCTGCTCGGGCTGCGCGACGGGCGCGGCTCCGCGCTGTCCTCCAGCCTGCGCAACGCGGCGCGGCTGGACGTCTACGGCAGCGTGGGCCCGTCCGGGCCGTTCGACGCGCCGCCGACGGACCCGGTCGTGCTGGCGGAGCCCCTGCCGTGGGAGCTGCAGGGCGGCCACGGCAGCGTCGCCGACTGGGTGAACCGCGCCGATCCCCGCTGACCTCGGCGGCTCCGACGTTCCCGAGCCGGCTCGACATCCGCCTGGAACGGAAGAAGGCCCCGACGTCCGCCGGGGCCTTCTGCTGTGCGCGAGGGGGGAGTTGAACCCCCACGCCCTTTCGGGCACACGGACCTGAACCGTGCGCGTCTGCCTATTCCGCCACTCGCGCGTGACTCGGCACCCGGGGGCGCCGACGGCCTGACGAGATTAGCACGGCGTCCCGGCCCGCTCCGGCGCGCGGGCCCCGGTGCCCCCCGGAGACGGTGCGCGGCCGTTAGCCTGGCCCGACCGTGCACGGGTCGTCCCGTGCCCCTGGGCTGTGAGGGACGTTTCTAGAGGTGGGCATTCTCGACAGCTTCGAGCGCGGACTCGAGCGAGGCGTGAACGGGCTCTTCGCCCGCACGTTCCGCTCCGGCCTGCAGCCCGTCGAGATCACCTCCGCCCTGCGCAAGGAGGTCGACACCCACGCCTCCCCTGTCGCGCGGGACCGCGTGCTGGTGCCGAACCGCTTCACCGTGCGGATGAGCACCGAGGACCACGCCGCGATGACGGGGCTCGGCGACGGCCTGATCGACGAGCTGACCGACCTGCTGACGCAGTACGCGGCGCAGCAGCGCTACCAGATGGTCTCGCCGCCGGTCATCGCGCTGGAGGCGGACCCGTCGCTGACGGTGGGCATGCTCGACGTGCGCAGCGCGTCCGAGCGGGTCGAGGTGACCTGGACGCCCGTGCTCGAGATCGACGGCCGGACGCACCGGCTCGGTGCACGCACCGTCGTGGGCCGCGGCTCCGAGGCCGACATCACGGTCGACGACGGCGGCATCAGCCGCAAGCACCTCGAGGTGGTGTGGGACGGGCGGCGGGCGGAGGCCCGCGACCTGGGGTCGACGAACGGGTCGACCCTCAACGGGGCGCGGCTCACGCGGGCGGCGCTGCCCGGCGACTCGGTGCTGCAGGCGGGCCGCACCCGCATGGTGTTCCGCGTGGTGCCGCTGGCCGCGGGGGACCACCGGTGAACGATCTCACGCTGCTCGTGCTGCGGGTGGCGTTCCTGGCGCTGCTGTGGGTGTTCGTCTTCGCCGTCGTGTACGCGCTGCGCAGCGACCTGTTCGGCGGCCGCGTCCGCCGCATGCCCGATGACGCGGTGGCCGCGGGCGCCCCGTCGGTCGTGGCGGCGCCGCCGGTCTCCTCGATGCCGCCGGCGGTGCAGTCGATGCCGTCCGCCCCGGCGCCCGCCGCCCCGCCGGTCACGGGGCCCTCGCGCACGGCGTCCGGGCCCGCGACCGTCCTCGTCATCACCTCCGGCGGCAAGGCGGGGCTCGAGATCCCGCTGGGCAGCGAGCCGCTCACCATCGGCCGGGCCAGCGACGCGGGCCTGCAGATCCGCGACGACTACACCAGCACGCACCAC
>JAKONM010000282.1 GCA_022701925.1 Microbacteriaceae bacterium | reverse complement strand
CTACAACACCTACCTGCGCGACGGGCTGCCGATCGGGCCGATCTCGAGCCCGGGCGACGTGGCGATCGACGCGGCGGTGAACCCGGCGAAGGGCGACTGGCTCTTCTTCGTCACGGTGAACCTGAAGACCGGCGAGACGAAGTTCACGCGGTCCTACGCGCAGCACCAGAAGAACGCCGACCAGTTCATCCGGTGGCTGAAGGCCAACCCCGACTACGCCAAGTAGCGCCGTGACGGCACGACTCGCGGTGCTGGGCGCACCGATCGGCCACTCGCGGTCGCCGCTGCTGCACGCGGCGGCCGCCGAGGTCCTGGGCCTCGACTGGCGCTACGAGCGCGTCGAGGTGCGGGAGGAGGGCCTCGCCGGGTTCCTGTCCGGGCTGGGACCGGACTGGACCGGCCTGTCCCTGACGATGCCCCTGAAGCGCGCCGTGCTGCCGCTGGTCGGCGGGCACGACCCGCTGGTCGACCGGCTCGGCCTGGCCAACACGGTGCGGCTCGGCAGGCAGCCGGCGCTCTTCAACACGGACGTCGCCGGCGTCGAGGCCGTGCTCCGGGACCGCGCGGGTGCGGAGCGCGCCGTCGTGCTCGGCGCGGGCGCGACCGCGGCGAGCGCGCTGGAGGCCCTGACGCGACTCGGCGTCCCGGAGCGCGTGGTCGCCGCCCGCCGTCCCGAGCAGGCGCGGCACGACCTGGGCGGTCTCGCCACCGCCTTCGAGCCCCTGGCGGAGGTCGACCTCGACGGCGCCGACCTCGTCGTCTCCACGCTGCCGGCCGGCGCGGACGTCCCGGCGCGGCTCCCCGACCGGCTGCCCGGCACGCCGCTGCTCGACGTCGCCTACGACCCCTGGCCGTCGGCGCTGGGCGCGGCGTGGTGCGCGGCGGGCGGGGTGCTGCTGCACGGCCTGGACATGCTGGTGGAGCAGGCGGTGCTGCAGGTGCGGGTGTTCACCGGCGGCCCGCCCGAGGAGCCGCTGCCGCAGGAGCCCGCCGTCCGCGCCGCGATGCGGGTGGCCGTCGGTCGCTGAGCGGCGCCGGCCGCGTCGGGCGCGCGGGGGTGACTCGCCACTCGATGCCGGTCGGCCGCCCCTGAAACGGCATCCGGCGGCGAGCCACCGAGCTGGGGCACCTCCAGATGAAACGCCTCGCTGGCCGATGCCGGCGCCAGATGCTCCGAGCGGAATCGAGTGGCGGGGCCCGCCGTCGAGTCGATTCGCCGCTCGATGCCGACTCGAGACGCTCGAAGAGGCCTCCTCCGACGCGAGGATCTGGTGGTGCAACCGGATGTGGTGCCTCGCCGGTGGATGCCGGTCTGATGCGCCTGAAGCGGCATCCGGCGGCGAGGCACGGACGGGAGCGGGCGCGAAACGGGGGACTTGCCGCTCCGTGCCGATCTCGAGGCGCTGAAGCGGCCTCCGGTGGCAACGCACCGGATCGGGCGGGCGGCGCCGGCCGCGAGCCGGGTCCCCGGGGACGTGGAAGACTCGTCCGCGATGTTGCGATGGTTGACCGCTGGTGAGTCGCACGGCCCGAGCCTCACCGCCATCCTCGAGGGGCTGCCCGCCGGCGTGCCCGTGACGGGCGACGCCATCCGCGCCGACCTCGCGCGGCGGCGGCTGGGCGCCGGGCGCGGCTCGCGCCAGAAGTTCGAGCAGGACGAGCTGGGCGTCGTCGGCGGCGTCGTGCAGGGCCGCTCCATCGGCGCCCCGGTGGCGTTGACGATCGGCAACACCGAGTGGCCGAAGTGGCGCGAGGTGATGAACCCGGAGGCGACGGAGCTGACGGAGGCGTCCCGCGGGCGGGGTGCGCCGCTGACCCGCCCCCGGCCCGGTCACGCCGACCTGACCGGCATGCAGAAGTACGGCTTCGACGAGGCCCGCCCGGTGCTCGAGCGCGCGAGCGCCCGCGAGACCGCCGCCCGCGTCGCGCTGGGCGCGGTGGCCCGCGCGTTCCTGGCCGAGCTCGGCGTCGGCGTCGTCAGCCACGTGGTGCGGATCGGTCCGGTCGCGGTGCCGGAGGAGTCGCCCGTGCCGTCGGCGGCGGACCGCGACCGCATCGACGCCGACCCGGTGCGCTGCGCCGACCCCGCGACAGCAGCTCTGATGGCCGCCGAGATCGACGACGCGCACCGCTCGGGCGACACGCTCGGCGGCGTCGTCGAGGTCGTGGCGGAGGGCCTGCCGCCCGGCATCGGCTCCTACGTGCACTGGGACCGCCGGCTGGACGCGCGGCTCGCCGCGGCCCTCATGGGCATCCAGGCCATCAAGGGCGTCGAGGTCGGCGACGGCTTCCGCACCGCGGCCCGGCGGGGCTCCGCGGCGCACGACGAGCTGGTGCTGACGGACGGCACCATCCAGCGGGTCACCGACCGCGCGGGCGGGATCGAGGGCGGCATGGCCACGGGCCAGCCGCTGCGGGTGCGCGCCGCGATGAAGCCCATCTCCACCGTCCCGCGCGCGCTGCGCACGGTCGACGTGGCCTCCGGCGGCACCGCCGCGGCCCACCACCAGCGGTCGGACGCCTGCGCGGTGCCCGCGGCCGGTGTCGTCGCCGAGGCGATGGTGGCGCTGGTGCTCGCCGACGCCCTGCTCGAGAAGTTCGGCGGCGACTCGGTGGCCGAGACGCGGCGCAACGTGGAGGCCTACCTGGCCGCGATCCCCGCGACGCTCCGCACCTCCGGCGCGCCCGCCCCGGAGTGAGCACGCGCACCATCGCGCTGATCGGACCCATGGGGGCCGGGAAGTCGTCGATCGGCCGCCGCCTGGCGAAGCACCTCGACCGGCGCTTCGTCGACACCGACGCGGCCATCGCGGCCGAGCACGGGCCGGTGCCGCAGCTGTTCGCCGATCGGGGCGAAGGCGCCTTCCGGCTGATCGAGCGCCGCGTCGTGCACCGCGAGCTGACTGCGGGCGGCGTCGTCGCCCTGGGCGGGGGAGCGGTCCTGGACCCGGGCACCCGGGACGACCTGGCCGCCTGCACGGTCGTGCTGCTGACCGTCGACGAGCAGGCCGTGGCCGCCCGGCTGACGGACGGGAAGCGCCCGCTGCTCGTCGACGGCATCGCCTCCTGGCGCCGCATCGCCGCAGAGCGGCAGTCCCTCTACGACGCGCTCGCGGACGTCGTGGTCGACACGTCGCGCCGGCCGATGACGACGCTGGCGGAGGAGCTGGCCGCCCGCCTCGCCGCGGACCGGTGACCTCCGAGCCCGAGCGAGGCAGGATCGACGCCGGCCGGCGGTGCGGACCCGCGCCGGGGCCTGCGAGGAGGTGACCGTGGAGACGCAGCGGATCCCGGTGGTGAATGCGGGCGAGTACGACGTGGTGATCGGCCGGGGGCTGGGCGACGAGCTGGAGCGCGCGATGCCGGCCGGCGCCAAGAAGGCCCTGCTGGTGCACCAGCCCGTGCAGGCGCGGCGAGCGGAGGCCATCCGCGAGCGGTTCGCCGGGCGCGTGGAGGTGCTGACCGCGGAGGTGCCCGACGCGGAGGACGCGAAGCGCATCGAGGTCGCGGGCTTCTGCTGGGGCGTCATGGGGCAGGCGGACTTCACCCGCACGGACGCGGTGCTCGGGCTGGGCGGCGGCGCCGTGACCGACCTGGCCGGGTTCGTCGCGGCGACCTGGCTGCGGGGCGTGCCGTTCGTGGCGCTGCCCACGAGCGTGCTGGGCATGGTCGACGCCGCGGTGGGCGGCAAGACCGGCATCAACACCACCGAGGGCAAGAACCTGGTCGGCGCCTTCGCGGCGCCCGCCGCGGTGCTCGCCGACCTCGACGTGCTCGAGACGCTGCCGCGCAACGACGTGCTGGCCGGCTTCGCCGAGGTCGTGAAGTGCGGGTTCATCGCCGACACCGCGATCCTCGACGCCGTGCTGGCCGACGTGGACGCGGCGACCGACCCCGCCTCGCCGGTGTTCGCCGACCTGGTCGCGCGGGCGGTCCGGGTGAAGGCGGAGGTGGTCGGGGAGGACTTCCGCGAGTCCGGCCGCCGGGAGATCCTGAACTACGGCCACACCCTGGGACACGCGATCGAGTACGCGGAGCGCTACAAGTGGCGCCACGGCTCGGCGATCTCGGTCGGCATGGTCTTCGCGGCCGAGCTGGCGCGCCTGGTCGGGCGCCTCGACGACGACGGCGTCGCCCTGCACCGCGAGGTGCTGGGCTCGCTGGGGCTGCCGCTCACCTACCCCTCCGGGCGCTGGGACACCCTGAAGGGCGCGATGCGCCGGGACAAGAAGAGCCGCGCGGGGCTGCTGCGCTTCGTGCTGCTGGACGGCATCGGCCGCACCAGCATCCTGAACGGCCCCGAGGACCACCTGCTCTTCACCGCCTACGGCGAGATCGGCGAGTAGCCGTGCCCCGCAGCGCGAGCCGGGCGGTCCCTC
>JAKONM010000276.1 GCA_022701925.1 Microbacteriaceae bacterium | reverse complement strand
TGCGGGGCCCGCTGCCCCGCGGAGCCGCCTGGAACGCGTTCTGACCAGGATCCGAGTGATTTTGTACCCCGTTTGTCCTCGTTTCGCCCTACTGCACCGCGGGCGGATCCCGGGCAGGATGGTCGTGACGGCCCCGACCCACGGGTGTCGTCTTCAGGACGCGTGATCGAGCTGGGGAGCTCGGCGTCCAGCCGGCCGGGACGTTCGGGTCGTTCCGGTCGTCAGGGGGTGAAGAGGGGCCGGTCTGGGGAGACCGGCCCCTTTCCCGTTCCCGGGCCGGCGGACGGTGCGACGACGGGCCTCAGAGCCGCACGGGCACCGGGCGGTCGAGCTCCAGCCACAGGTCGACCTCCTCGCCCTCGTCCTCCAGGCCGAGGGCGGCGGCCGTCGGGTCGATCGAGATGCCCACGACCGTGACCGCCTTCTCCGAGCCCTTCGCCGCGGTGCGGATGATGATCCGGTCGGACTGCACGCCCGCGATCGCCTCCGCCATGCGGTCGAGCACCGGTTCCATCGCGGCGGGCTCCACGTCGTCCAGCCCGCCGTCGTCCAGCACCTGCACGAAGGCCCCGCGCCGGCGCGCGGCGATCACCTGGTCGCGCACCGCGGCGTTCAGCAGGCGGCGGCCGCGGATCTCGTCGCGGATCGTCTGCTCGAGCACGCGGCACTCCCGCTGGGCGGCCGCGTCCAGCTCGCCGTCGACGGACAGGATGTGGCGCAGCATCGGCAGGGCGACGCGGCTGGTCTGCGTCAGCCGCACCTGGCGCTCCGAGTGGTGGGCCTCCTGCGCCGCCTGCCACTCCACCGCCTCCCGCTCGGCGCGGGCGAACTGCTGCACGTCGCGCATCGCCCGGTCCAGCGCCCGCGTGCCGAAGTAGGCGACCCCGACCCACAGCGCCACGGTCGGCACGCCGACCGCCCACATGCCGCCGACGCCGGCCCACAGCAGGGTCTGCGCGGCCAGCAGGCCGAGGCCGACCCAGGCGAAGGCCGACTGCCGGCGGAACGTCGTGACGACCAGCAGGCAGCCGGCGGCCCCGACGTACCAGTCCAGGTCGCCCGCGTTCCGCGGGTCCGCGACGCCCGTCGCGCAGAGCAGGCCGATGGCCGAGGTCGCGCCGGCGTTCAGCCCGGCCAGCCAGTTCGGCATCTCGGCCCGGTGGTCCAGCCCGATCGACAGCCCGAAGCAGACCGCGAACAGCGCCATGGCCACGATCACCCGCTCGGGGTGCAGCGACTGCGTCAGCGACAGCACGCCGAGGCCCAGCGCCGCGACCGCGGCGATCGAGGCCAGCATGAGGAGCAGCGGCCGCGTCACCCTGATCACGTGAGCACCGCCTCGATCTGCTCGGTGGGCGTCGGCGCGGACCGCGCGGCCGCGGGCCACGACAGCACGAACTCGGTGCCGCGGCCCGGCGCCGTGGTCAGGTCGACCTCGCCGCCGACCCGGCGCATCCGCTCCATGATCGACACCCGCAGGCCGAGCCGCTCCGAGGCGACCGCGGTCGGGTCGAAGCCGCGGCCGTGGTCCAGGATCGAGACCCGCACGCCGCCCGACTCCGTGCCCTCGACGGTCACCGACCGGTGCACCTCCGGGCCGCCCGCGTGCTTGACGCTGTTGGTCATCGCCTGCACCGCGGCGGAGACGACCGCGTCGGCCACCGGGTCGGGCAGGAAGTGGTCGCGCACGCGGCGCACCGAGAACTCGAACCGCTCGCCGATGCCGTCGGAGTCGCGGCGCACGCGGTCCAGCAGGTCGGCCATGGCCACCTTCGGGCCGACGTGCGAGGCGACGGTCGCCCGCGACAGCACGTTCAGGGCGTTCTGCGCCATGCGGGAGGCGAGCGCGCGCCCCTCCGGCGTCTGCGCGGCCGCGGCGGAGAGGAACGTCGTCAGCACGGAGTCGTGCACCAGCGCGTCGGTGCGCACCCGCTCGGACTCGGTGGCCTCGTCGATCTGCGCGTTCGCGTACTTGCCGAGCGCGGCGCCCTGCGCCTCGTCGACCGCGCGGGCCGCGCGGCGCACCGCGTTCACGACCAGCAGCACCGCCAGCCCGAGCACCACGGCGTAGCCGCCGTCGCGCGCGGCGTCCAGCGGGTCGAGGCCGCCCGCGGAGGGGGTGGTGCGCAACCAGGTGATGACGGCGCCGACCGTCACCAGGTAGAGCGCGGGCACGGGTCCGCGGCCGGCGATGATCATCAGCCCGCAGGGCACGCCCGACAGGGCGATGAGCCACGGCGTCGCGTCCGGCGACCAGGCCGCCGTGACCGAGAGCGGCCAGCTGAGCAGCGCGCCCAGGTACACCGCACCGGTCAGCAGGAAGAGCCCGCGCACCCACTGGTGCAGCAGCACCCCGAGGCCCGCGACGGCGATGACGCCGAACACGCAGACCACGACCGCGAGCCCGAGCGGGGAGTCCTCCGCGGGCCAGCCCTGCACCAGCAGCGGCAGGGTCTGCAGGGCGAAGAGCAGCCCGAACAGGCTCATCATCCGGGTGAGGGTCTCCTCGACCCGCCGGGAGCCGACCGGGGCCAGCCCGCCGTCCGGAGCGCGCGGTCCCGGCCGCCGTGGGGCGGTCGGGTCAGTCGTCATCGCCGGAGGGCTCGTGGTCGAGCCCCGGCAGGATGCCGTCCTCGACGGCTCGGCGCAGCAGGTCGACCTTCGTCGGCGCGGGGCGCCCGACCTCGACGTACTTGACGCGGATGCGGTCCAGGTACTCGCGCACCGTCGACGGCGCGATGCCGAGCTGCTCGGCGACCATGCGCAGCGGCAGGCCGGAGGCGTAGAGGTTCAGCACGTCGCGCTCGCGGCGGCCCAGCTGCGCCTTCGCGAACTCGGTGTCGGCGTCGATGGCGCTGGCCCACTCGAGGTTGTTCAGCACCTCGCCCCGGGCGACCACCTTGATGGCGGCCATGACGGCGGCCGTCGCCGCGGACTTCGGGATGACGCCCGCGGCGCCGGCGGCCAGCGCCTCGCGGATGCCGGCGGCACGGTCGGCGATGGAGTGGATCAGCACGCCGGCGCCCGTGGCCTGGATGTTCTTGACGTTGTCGGTGATCGAGACGCCGTCGCCGAGCGACAGGTCGAGCACGACGACGTCGCACTCCCGGTCCTTCAGGCGCGCGATGAGGTCGGCGACGTTCTCGCCCTCCTCGATGAACTGGTAGCCCTCGCGCATGCAGGCGGCCATCAGCCCCAGGCGGACGGACTCGTGGTCGTCGACCACGCCCACGCGGACCAGCGCGGTCGAGTGCTCGGGCGGTGCGGTGATGGACACTGAGGACTCCTGAGGATCGAAAGGTCTCCTTCGAGTCTAGGAAGCGGCCCCGCCCGGTGCGGGACCCCGATCGGGAGGTCGCGCTCCCCAGTTCGAGTGCCGCGGGATCCGGGTTCAGCCGCGCTCGAGCGCCGCCACGGCCTCCAGGTGGTGGGTGTTCGGGAACAGGTCGAAGGCCTCCAGCCGCGTCGGCCGCCAGCCGAGCCCGCCGAAGGTCTTCAGGTCGCGCGCCAGCGCCACGGGGTCGCACGCCACGTAGACGATGCGGCTCGGCTCGGCCGCGGCGAGCGCCCGGACCACGTCGGCGCCGGCGCCGCTGCGGGGCGGGTCGAGCACGACGGTCGCGCCCGGCCGGCGGCGCGGCCGGGCGAGGAAGCGGTCGACGCGGGCGGTCGTCGCGCGCACGTGCGGCAGGTCCGCCAGGTTGCGGGCGGCGTGCCCCGTCGCGGCGGCGTCCGACTCCACGGTGGTCACCCGCGTCGACCGCCCGCCCGCCCCGGCCAGGGCCGCCG
>JAKONM010000275.1 GCA_022701925.1 Microbacteriaceae bacterium | reverse complement strand
ACCGGCGGCGGCGAGGCGGTCGAGACGGCATTCAAGCTGGCGAAGCAGTACTTCAAGCTGGTCGGCAAGCCGATGAAGCACAAGGTGATCAGCCGCGCGATCGCGTACCACGGCACCCCGCAGGGGGCCCTCGCGATCACCGGCATCCCGTCGCTGAAGGCGCCGTTCGAGCCGATCGTGCCCGGCGGGTTCCGCGTGCCGAACACGAACTTCTACCGCGCGGACGAGATGGGCGGCCCGGCCGACGACGAGGAGGCCTTCGGCCGCTGGGCGGCCGACCGCATCGAGGAGCAGATCCTGTTCGAGGGGCCGGAGACGGTCGCCGCGGTGTTCCTCGAGCCCGTGCAGAACGCGGGCGGCTGCTTCCCGCCCCCGCCCGGCTACTTCCAGCGCGTGCGCGAGATCTGCGACCGGCACGACGTGCTGCTGGTCAGCGACGAGGTGATCTGCGCGTTCGGGCGGATCGGGCGCACCTTCGCCTGCGACGCCTTCGGCTACGTGCCCGACATGATCACGTGCGCCAAGGCCATGACCAGCGGCTACTCCCCCATCGGCGCCACGATCGTGTCGTCGAGGATCTACGAGCCGTTCCGGCACGGCTCCGCGATGTTCGCCCACGGCTACACGTTCGGCGGGCACCCGGTGTCGGCCGCGGTCGCGCTGGAGAACCTGGCGATTTTCGACGAGGAGGGCTTGAACGAGCGGGTGCGCGAGAAGAGCCCCGCCTTCCGTGCGTCGCTCGAGCGGCTGCTGGACCTGCCGATCGTCGGGGACGTGCGCGGCGAGGGGTACTTCTTCGGCATCGAGCTGGTGAAGGACAAGGCGACGCGCGAGACCTTCGACGCCGACGAGTCGGAGCGGCTGCTCCGCGGCTACCTCTCGACCGCGCTGTTCGAGGCGGGCCTGTACTGCCGGGCGGACGACCGCGGCGACCCGGTGATCCAGCTGGCTCCGCCGCTGACGATCGGCGAGCCCGAGTTCGACGAGATCGAGGGCATCCTGCGCGAGGTGCTCACCGAGGCGGGGCGGCGGCTCTGACCGGGGACGTGCGAAAGGAACAGCGGCCATGCGCCCCTCGTCCGCTCCTCCCCAGGGGCAGGAGCGCCTGATCGACGCACCCGCCCCGTCCGGCCGCCGCCCGGCGACCGCACGGCCCCTACCGTCCGGGCCGTGCTCCAGAACCCTGCGACCCTGCCGGTCATGACCGCGATCACCGGCGACGACGGCGTCCCCCGCTGTCCCTGGCCCGTCGGCGACCTCTACCGCTCCTACCACGACACGGAGTGGGGCGTGCCGCTGCACGGCGACCGGGCGGTCTTCGAGAAGCTGACGCTGGAGGGCTTCCAGAGCGGGCTGTCGTGGATCGTCGTGCTGCGCAAGCGCGAGGCGTTCCGCTCCGCGTTCGCCGGCTTCGAGCCGGAGGCCGTCGCCGCCTTCGGCGAGGAGGACGTCGAGCGGCTGCTGGCCGACGCCGGAATCGTCCGGAACCGGCAGAAGATCGAGGCCGCCGTCGGCAACGCGCGGGCGGTCGCGGCGCTGCGCGAGCGCGACGGCGAGGGCGCGCTGGACCGCCTGCTGTGGTCCTTCGCCGGGGCCGCCCGCGCCGAGCACGTGCCCCCCGCGGACCTGTCCGACGTGCCGGCCCGGACCGCGACCTCGAAGGCCCTGGCGAAGGCGCTGCAGCGGGAGGGCCTGCGCTTCGTCGGCCCCACCACCATGTACGCGCTGATGCAGTCCGGCGGTCTCGTCGACGACCACGTGGACGGCTGCTTCCGCTCGAGCCGCCCCTGACCCGTGCTCGGAGGCGGGCGCGGTCAGTCGCGCGAGCGGGCGAGCTCGGCGTCGACGCGGTGCTCGGTGATGCGGCGGGAGCCGTAGGACTCGAGGAACGAGGAGGCGACGCCGATCCCGACGCCGATGATCGGCCGGACGGGCCGGACGTGGCCGCCGGGCGAGGACACGGCCCGGAGGCCGACGAACAGGACCGCCAGCACCGCCCAGTGCGCCAGGGACCGCCAGGAGCCGGCCCTCGCCTCCGGGCGGCGGCGCGCGGCGGCGCGCAGGTCGACGTCGGCCGAGGAGGTGGGGTCCGTCATGCCCGCGACGCTGCGGAGCCGCCCCTCCCCTCCGCATCGACCGGTCGGTGGAGGCGCTCAGACCGCCGGCAGTCGACCCAGCCCGTCGGCGACCGGGATCGCTGCGAGCAGGCGGCGCGTGTACGGGTGCTGCGGCGCGGCCCACACCTGCTCCGCCGGGCCCTGCTCGACGATCCGGCCCGACTGCATGACCGCGATGCGGTCCGCGATCGCCCGCACGACCGCGAGGTCGTGGCTGATGAACAGCAGCGAGGCCCCGTTCTCCAGCGCCACGCGCCGCATCAGCGCGGCGACCCGCGCCTGCAGGCTGGCGTCCAGCGACGCGATCGGCTCGTCGCCGATCAGGAGGTCGGGCCGGGTGGCCATCGCCCGGGCGATCGCCACGCGCTGGCGCTGCCCGCCGGAGAACTCGTGCGGGTAGCGGGAGGCGGCGGCCGCGTCGAGGCCCACGGACTCCAGCAGCTCGCCCACCGGCGCGGGCGCACCGGCCGCCACGCGGCGGCCGTCCTCGATCTGGGCGCCGACGCGGCGCCGCGGGTTCAGCGACGCGTAGGGGTTCTGGAACACCATCTGGATGCGGCGCAGGCGGACCTCGCGGGCCCGCAGGCCCAAGCGCTGCACCGGCTCGCCGTCCAGCAGGATGCGCCCGCCGGCCAGCGGCTCGAGCCCGCAGGCGGCGCGCGCGAGCGTCGACTTGCCGCACCCGGACTCGCCCACCAGGCCGACCACCTCGCCCGGCTCCACCCGCAGGTCGACGCCGTCGACGGCCGTCAGCACCCCTCGGCCGGGCTGGCGGTAGGTGACGGTGGCAGCCTCCACCTGCAGACGTGCGGTCATTCGGGCTCCCCCGTCCCGGGCGGCGGCGTGTGCGGCAGCGACTCCACCAGCTCCCTCGCGTACTCGGTCCGCGGCTCGCGGATCACCTGGTAGCGCGACCCGTGCTCGACGACGACGCCGTGGCGCATGACGGCGACCGTGTCGGCCACCGCCGACATCACGCCCAGGTCGTGGGTGACCAGCAGCACCGCGAGGCCCAGGTCGTCCGTCAGCCCGCGCAGCAGGCGCAGCACGCCCGCCTGCACGGTGACGTCCAGCGCCGTGGTCGGCTCGTCGGCGATCAGCACCTTCGGCTCGCAGGCGATCGCGATCGCGAACGCGATGCGCTGCAGCTGCCCGCCGGAGAACTGGTGGGGGTAGCGCTTCAGGGCCGCCTCCGGCGAGGGCACCTGCACGCGCTCCAGCAGCTCGACCGCCCGCGTCCGCGCCGCCTGCCGCGAGAGCCCCAGGTGGTGCCGCACGTGGTCGGTCAGCTGCGCGCCGATCGACAGCATCGGCTGCAGGCTGGACGACGGGTCCTGGAACACCATCGCGATCCGCCTGGCCCGCATGCGGTTCAGCGCCCCCGGACGCAGCGACAGCAGGTCCGCGACCTGCACCTCCCCGTCGTCGTAGGAGACGGTGCCGCCGACCTTCGACCCCGCCGGCTGCAGGCCCATCACCGCGAGGCCCGTCATGGTCTTGCCGGAGCCCGACTCCCCGGCGAGACCGGTCACCTGTCCGGCGGGCGCGGAGACGTCCACCCCGTCCAGGATGCGGCGGCCGTTCAGCTCGAGGGTGAGGCCCGTGATCTCGAGGCCGGTCATATCGAGGACCCCTGCACGGCTCCGGCGGTCCTCGGGTCCAGCGCGTCGCGCAGCGAGTCGCCGATCAGGTTGAAGGCGACCACCACGGAGAAGATCGCGAGCCCCGGGAACGTGGCGAGCCACCAGCTGGAGAACTGCACGACGCCGTCGGCCACCATCGAGCCCCACTCCGGAGTCGGCGGCACTGCGCCGAGGCCGAGGAAGGACAGGCCGGCCAGCAGCAGGATCTGGTTGCCGAAGTCGAGCATGGCCAGCACCAGCATCGGCGCCGAGACGTTCGGCAGCACGTCGCGGCGCAGCGAGGTCAGCGGACCGGCGCCCAGCAGCCGGCCGGCGATCACGTACTCCTGGCCGCGGGCGCCCAGCACCAGCGCCCGCATGACCCGGGCGTAGTTCGGCCACGACACGATCAGCAGCGCGATCACCGCGTTGACCAGGCTGGGCCCCAGCGCCGCCGCGACGACCATCGCCAGGATGATCGTCGGGAAGGCGAACACCAGGTCGGCCACGCGCATGATGACCTCGTCGACGACCCCGCCCAGGTACCCGGCCAGCGCCCCGAGCACCGAGCCGATCACCAGCGACCCGGCGACGAGCGCCACGGCCAGCGGCAGCGACGAGCGCACGCCCCACAGGGTGCGCGACAGCACGTCGCGCCCCAGCTGGTCGGTGCCGAAGAGGTGAGCGGCCGAGGGCGCCTGGAACGCCGCTCCGACCGACTGCCGCAGCGGGTCCTCCAGCGGCAGCAGGGGCACGATCAGCGCCACCACGACCCAGGCGAGCAGCACGAGCGCGCCGGCGAGGGCGGCGGGGCGCCGCCAGGCGACGGGCAGGGACGGGGCGCGTCGGCGGCGCAGCGGCACGGCGGTCATCCGACGCGCACCCGCGGGTCCACGAAGCCGTAGACCACGTCGATCACGAAGTTCACCGTGATGTACACGGCGCCCACGATCAGTCCGACGCCCATGATCGACGGCAGGTCCAGCGCCGTCGAGGCGCGGTAGGCGTACTGCCCGATGCCGCCCCAGGCGAACACCTGCTCCGTCAGCACCGCGCCGGAGAGCAGCGAGCCGAAGGCCAGGCCGACGATGGTCAGGATCGGCAGCAGCGCACCGCGCAGCAGGTAGGCGGTGATCACGCGGCGCCCCGGCAGGCCCTTGGCCCGAGCGGCCCGCACGTAGTCCTGGTTCAGCACGTCGAGGATCGACGAGCGGGCGAACCGCACCAGCAGGCCCAGCGTGTAGACCGCCAGCACCATGCCCGGCAGCACCAGGTGCGCCAGCGCGTCGCCGGCCACGTCGGGCTGGCCCGCCAGCAGGGCGTCGACCGTGAAGAGCCCGGTGACACGGGGCGGAGCGTCGTAGAAGGCGCTGAGGCGGCCGGAGCCCGGCGTCCAGTGCAGCACGAAGAAGAAGAGGAAGTAGGCGGCGACGGCCAGCCAGAAGGTCGGCACCGAGATGCCGACGACGCTGACCGCGCGGATGAGCTGGTCCGACAGCCGGTTGCGGCGCAGCGCCGCGACGAGCGCCAGCGTCAGGCCGATGACCACGGCGACGAGGATGGCGAACACCGCCAGCTCCGCGGTCGCGGGGAAGGCGTACGCCAGGTCCTGCACCACGGGGTTGCGGGTGCCGATCGACGTGCCCAGGTCGCCGTGCAGCAGGTTGCCCAGGTAGACGAAGTACTGCACGACGGGGGGCTTGTCCAGGCCCTGGGCCTCCCGGTAGGCGGCGACGATCTTCGGGTCGCCGGCGGCGCGCTCGCCGAGCGCGGCGGTGATGGGGTCGCCCGGCACCAGGTTGGTCAGCACGAACGTGATGATCGTGACGCCCACCAGCAGCACGGCCGACAGGCCCAGGCGGATCGCGAGGTAGCGCACCAGCGGCGGCAGACGCCGCCCGGGCCGTGCGGCCCGGGCGGCGGTCTCCGCGCGCTCGTCGAGTGCGCTACTCGATGCTGGCGAGGTCAACCGTCCAGATCGCGTTCGGGGTGACGCCGGTGACGCCGTTCGTCACCGCGTAGCGGGCGGCCTGCACCAGCGGCACGAAGGCGCCGTCGGCGTTGGAGGCCTTCTGCCACGCCTGGTAGGCGGCGGCGCGGGCGTCGCCCTCGGCGGCGATCGCCGCCTCCTTGGCCTTCGTGACCTCCGGCGACATGGACTCGGTCCAGCCGGCGCGCAGGCCCAGGCCCTCGCCGGGGCTGAAGGTCAGGTAGTCGCTGGGGTCCGGGAAGTCCGGGCCCCAGTACATGAGGCCCGCCTGCAGCTTGCCCGCGCGGAACGAGTCGAGCAGCGTCGCGATCGGCAGGCCGTTCAGCTTCACGGTGATGCCGGCGTCCTGCAGGTTCGACTGCACCGACTGCGCCATGTCGGCGAACGAGACGCCGTCGAGCGTCGCGTCGGTCGGGTAGGACAGCGTGACCGTCTGCTCGGCGTACCCGCTGCTCGCGAGGTCCGACTTCGCGGCCGCCGCGTCGGTCGTGTTGTTCTCGTCCGACTCGAGGGCGCCGAGGAACTGCGAGGGCACGATGCCGCCGGGCTGGGTCGAGCCGCTGCCCGCCACCGTCCGCAGCGCTTCGTAGTCGATCGCGTGGCGCACGGCCTTGACGAAGTCGGGGTCGTTCGTGACGCCGCCGGAGACCTGCTCGTTCTGGTTCAGCCACAGGTAGCCGACGTTCGCCGAGGTGGTCTTCGCGACCTTGATCGAGCCGGACTCGAGCCCGTTCACCTGCTGCGAGTTCAGGTTCAGCGCCAGCTGCGCCTGACCGCCCTGCACGTCGGTCTTCTGCGAGGGCCCGGTGACGTTCTGCAGCACGACGCGCCCGTACTTCGGCGCGGTGCCCGTGTACTCCGGGTTCTTCACGAAGACGACCTTGCTGGTCGCGTTGTAGGAGGACAGCTGGTACGGGCCGGAGCCCGCCGACTTGCCGTTCAGGTAGGACTCGGCCTTGTCGTCCTTGTCCGTCGTGCCGCCGTTCTCCTCGAGCGTCTTCGAGTCGAGCACGCCGAGCGACGGGTTCGGGAGGATGTAGGGCAGGGCGGGGTTCGCGACCGTGTCCGAGATCGTCATCGTGGTGTCGGACGTCTTCTCGATCGTGAAGGGCTTGCCCGTCGACAGGTTCGAGAGCAGGAACGACGGGTTGCCCGCGATGCCCTGCACGCGCTTGTAGGACCACACGATGTCGTCGATGGTCACGGGGTTGCCGCTCGAGAACACGTGCTTCCCGTCGAGCGTCAGCGTGATCGTCTTGTCGTCGTCGGACATCGAGTAGGTGGTCAGCTGCGGCACGGGCTTCGTGACGTCCGAGCCCTCGAAGGTCAGCGCGGTCTCGTACAGGGCCTTGTCGACGATCGAGCCGGTCAGCTCGAACGCGCGCGCGGGGTCGGACGTCTTCAGGTCGAAGGTGTTGTCCACGACCAGCGTCTTGTTCGCGCTCGCCTGCTGCCCGCCGCCGCTGCCGCCCGCGGAGCACCCGCTGAGGATCAGGGCCAGCGCCGCGGCGGAGGCGGTCAGCGCGCTCGCGCGCTTCGAGATGTGGTGCATGCGTCTCCTCGTGATGGTGCCGACCCGCGGCCGAGCACGGGGACCGACGCTAGGACCGATCCGTTTCCGGCGCATTTCCTGTGAATCCCGAAGACGGGATCGATGCCGATCCGTGACGTCAGAGGACGAGCGCGGTCGGCCCGCGGCGGCCCGCGAACGCCTCGTCGGTCGCCCGCAGCACCCGCAGCGCGTTCGCGCCCGCGAGGCCTGCCAGGTCGGCGGCGCTCCAGCCGCGGCGCGCCAGCTCCTCGAGCAGCGGCGGGTACCCGTCGACCCCGCTCATGCCCTGCGGCATGTGCTCGAAGCCGTCGTAGTCGCTGCCCAGGCCGACGTGCCGCACGCCCGCGACGTCCCGCACGTGCTCGACGTGGTCGGCGACCCGGGACAGCGGCACCGCGGGCACCGGCCCCTGGCGTCCGCCCTCGAACCAGGCCCGGTAGTCCGCGTCGACGAAGGGCGGCACGAAGGCGACCATGACCACGCCGCCGTTGTCCGCCAGCCGGGCGAGCACGTCGTCCGGGACGTTGCGGGGGTGGCCGACCAGGGCCCGGCACGAGCTGTGGCTGAAGACGACCGGCGCGGTCGTCACGTCCAGGGCGGCGTGCATCGTCGTCGCGGCGACGTGCGAGAGGTCGACCAGCATCCCCAGCCGGTTGAGCTCCCGCACGTACGCCCTGCCGCGCTCCGTCAGGCCGCCGTGGACGGGCTCGTCGGTGGCCGAGTCGGCCCAGGACGAGTTGAAGTTGTGGGTCAGGGTCAGGTAGCGGACGCCCAGCTCGGCGAGCATCCGCAGCACCGCGGGCGAGTCGTCGACGGAGTGCGCCCCCTCCGCGCCCAGCAGCGACGCGATGCGGCCGGACGCCCTGGCCGCCTCCACGTCGGCGGCCGAGCGGGCGAGCACGAAGTCGTCGGGGTGGGCCGCGACCAGGCGGTGCACCCAGTCGATCTGCTCGAGCACCTCCTTGACGGCGACGGCGCCCTCGTGCCGGTCCTCCGTGTAGACGCTCCAGAACTGCGCGCCCACCCGACCGGAGCGCAGACGGCGGACGTCGGTCTGCGTGGCCGGCTGGTCCACCAGGTCGTCCACCGAGTACTGCCGGGAGATGCGGCACTCCCAGGCCCAGTCGTTGTGCCCGTCGACCAGGGGCGCCAGCTCCAGCGCCTG
>JAKONM010000259.1 GCA_022701925.1 Microbacteriaceae bacterium | reverse complement strand
GCATGCCGTTCGGTGTCGTGGTCGTTCCCGACGTGTCGATAACAGCGCGGGCGAGTAGGTCCGTGGTGCCCTCGTCGTGCTGGACGCGGAGCACGAACGGCGTCTCTCGGCGTCCGGTGGTGCGGGTGCGGTCCATCCCGCGGCGCGAGACCGACTGCACTCGAGAGCCGTAGCGGATATGTGGGGCGAGGGCTGCGGTCTTGGACAGCGGGGCGAGGTACTGCTCGACGAGCTCCCGCCCGTGGGGCACTCGGGTCTCCTTCGGTCGCTCCCATGCGGTTGCGGTCAGGAGGCGCTCGGCGGCATCGTCGATCGCGTACTGCCACGGGGAGAAGAGCCGGACGTGGCCCCACGCGGCGATGCCTGCGCCGGCGCGATCGCCTGCCTCGAGCACGGTGAAGGGGATGCCTCGCTCGGCGAGGTGGGCTGCGGCGGCGAGCCCGACCGGTCCTGCGCCGATGATGGCGACCGGCAGTGCTGCCCTGTCGTCGGATTCGAGCGTCATGGGTCCTCCTCCAGCACAGCTGAGCCGTGCATCGATGTTGGTCGATGCAGCCATCGTCGCTCGATACATCGATACTTGTCAATACGGTGCGATGATGGCTCCCGTGCCCACTACGTCATTGACTCTCGAGCCTGCGCCGACTGCTGCCTGCTGCGCTCCGGTCACGCGGGCCGTACTCGAGCAGGACGCCGCTGATCGGCTCGCGAGGACGTTGAAGGCGTTGGCGGACCCGGCTCGGCTCCGCCTGCTGTCGATCGTCGCCGCGCATCAGGACGCCGAGGCTTGCGTCTGCGATCTGACCGAGCCGATCGGGTTGTCTCAGCCGACGGTGTCGCATCACCTGAAGGTGCTCGTCGACGCGGGGTTCCTGACCCGGTCGAAGCGGGGTACGTGGGCGTACTACCGGATCGTGCCGGGCTCGCTCGACGCGATCGCGTCCGTCCTCACCTCGGCCTGACCCCCGGAGCACTCGCTCGCCGAGCCGTCGGCTGCATGGCAGTCAGCCGGCGGTGATCCGGGGAGCCAAGTCCTGTATCCGTTGCACGAGGTCGTCGAAGGCCAGGTCGAAGGCCTCCTGCGTGCCTGCGCGGACCGGGTCGGGCACCGACCAATGCAGGGCGTCTGTGCCGTGGAGTTCTTCGTGCGCGGAATCGCACACGGTGATGATCAGGTCGCCGTCGAGCCGAACCGAATCCAGCTGCACCGGCGAGAGGGGTGTGAAGTCCAGCCCGTGGCGTCGAGCGACTTCGATGGCACCGGGGTCGACCCGGTCGGCCGGGTGGGTGCCGGCCGATGCCACCGGTATGCGGCTCGCCTGCTGCCAGAGCGCGGCAGCGAGTTGGGAGCGCGCGGAGTTCGCCGTGCAGACGAAGACCACCCGCTCCGCATCGCCCACAGGTGTCGGAGCGAGCGGTTCGAGGCCGTCCGCCACGAGGCGGACGTAGCTGCGCCGTCGGTCCGCCTCAGAGCGGTGCCGAGTGATCAGCCCGGCCCGCTCCAGCACGTTGAGGTGGTGCGCGAGCAGGTTCGAGCTGGTGCCGATCGCAGCCTGCAGTTCACTTGAGGAGTGGTCGCCACCGGCGAGCAGGTCGACGATGTGCAGCCGCGCCGGGTCGGACAGCGCTGCGTGCTTCGCGGCCCGCGCCGTCCTGTCCTGCGTTAACTCGTCGTTCATTGCCTCAATCTTGACTGAGCCAATCGAAGTCGTCAAGATGTCGGGCGATGAACAACGACCACGCCACCCAACCGCCAGTCGCCACCCTCGGTCGCCGCCTGCTCGCTGAAGCGCTGGGCACCGGTCTTCTGGTTGCGGTTGTGGTCGGGTCGGGGATCGCGGCGCAGCGGCTATCTCCGAACGATGTGGGGTTGCAGCTGCTGGAGAACAGCCTCACGACTGCGCTCGGGCTGAGCGTGCTGATCCTGCTGTTCGGGCCCGCGTCCGGGGCGCACTTCAACCCGGTCGTCACCGCCGCGGACTGGATCATCGGCCGCCGCGCCCGCAGAGGCACCTCGGGCCAGCACGTCGGTCTGTACGTCCTCGCCCAGGTCGTCGGCGGAATCCTCGGGGCCCTGCTGGCCAACGCGATGTTCGGTGTGGGTCCGGCGATCTCGACGAAGATTCGCGTCGACCCCGGGTCGCTGCTCGGCGAGGTCGTCGCCACTGCGGTGCTGGTGCTGCTGATCTTCTCCCTCGCAGCGACCGGGCGGGGAGCCCTCGCTGCTCCTGCGGTGGGCGCGTACATCGGCGCGGCGTACTGGTTCACCAGCTCCACCTCGTTCGCCAACCCCGCGGTCACCATCGCGCGGATGTTCTCCGACACCTTCGCCGGCATCGCACCGGCGTCAGTCGTGCCGTTTCTGCTCGCGCAGCTCGTCGGCGCTGCTGTCGGCGTCGCGCTCACGCTGCTCCTGTTCCCTGCCGCGTCCCGCGCGGCCGACCGCGTCGTCATGCCGCATCCCGCGGTCGACGAAGCGACACTCTGAGTCCCTGGAAGGACCTCCTCATGCACCTCATCGCCATCGGCGGCAGCGACGCCGGCATCTCCGCCGCGCTCCGCGCCCGCGAGCTCGACCCGAGCGTCGACGTCACCGTCGTCGTGGCGGACCGGTATCCAAACTTCTCGATCTGTGGCATCCCGTACTACTTCTCCGGTGAGGTGCAGCCGTGGCAGTCCCTTGCTCACCGCACCGCCGCTGACCTCGAGGCGACCGGGATGCGGCTGAGGCTCGACACTTTCGCGACCGACATCGACGTCGCCGGGCAGCGTCTGACCGTCCGTGATGCGCAGGGCGTCGAGTCGCAGCTGCCCTACGACGAGCTCGTCGTCGGGACCGGCGCGCTGCCCTCTGCCGCGGGAATCGCCGGCCTCGACACCCTCGGTCCCGATGATGGCGTCCACGTGCTGCACTCGATGGGTGACACCTTTGCCCTTGACCGGCACCTGAACGAGCGGAACCCGGAGTCGGCGATCATCATCGGCGCCGGCTACGTCGGCCTCGAGATGGCTGAAGCGCTCACCGTCCGCGGCCTCAAGGTCACGCAGCTGCAGCGC
This sequence comes from Microbacteriaceae bacterium, assembly GCA_022701925.1. Classification (GTDB taxonomy): domain Bacteria; phylum Actinomycetota; class Actinomycetes; order Actinomycetales; family Microbacteriaceae; genus Amnibacterium. The sequence continues at coordinate 4,452 of JAKONM010000259.1, read as the reverse complement.
GGCCCGGAGGTGCTCTCGACGCTCGACCCGGAGCTCGGCGCGCTCGTCCACAATGAGCTCGACCGGCACGGCGTCGACGTCGTCACCAAGAGCCGCGTCGAGTCCGTCAGCCGCTCCGGCTCCGGCCTCACCGTGCGCGGCCAGCACGACGGGGTGCCGTTCGAGCGCACCGCGGACCTGGTCCTCGCTGTGGTTGGCGTGCGACCGAACACCTACCTGCTCGAGCGGGCCGGCGCACGACTCGGGGCTGGAAAGGCTGCGATTGTCGACGAGCAGATGCGCACCGGGCTTCCGCACGTCTTCGCGGCCGGCGACGGCGTCGTCACCCACCACCGCCTGCTCGGCGTCACCTACCTGCCGCTGGGCACGACCGCGCACAAGCAGGGCCGGGTCGCCGGTGAGAACGCGCTCGGTGGCTCCGCCCGCTTCGCCGGCAGTGTCGGCACGCAGGTCGTGAAGGTCTTCGACCTCGTCGCGGCCCGCACCGGACTCCGTGAGCACGAAGCCACCCCGGTCGGCTTCACGCCGGTCAGCACCACCGCCGTCGCCGACGACCACAAGGCCTACTACCCCGGCGCGCAGCCCATCAGCATCCGGATCACGGGCGACAGCGAGACCGGCAAGCTCCTCGGTGCGCAGCTCGTCGGCGCGCGCGGGACGGAGACCGCCAAGCGCATCGACACCTTCGCCACCGCGCTTTTCCACGGCATGGCCGTCGCCGGGGTCAGCGACCTCGACCTCTCCTACACGCCGCCGCTCGGTTCGCCGTGGGACGCGGTGCAGATCGCGACCCAGCGGTGGGAGCGCGAGCACACCAAGGTGGAGGTCAACGCATGACCGAGGTGCTCTTCATTTGCCAGCACAACGCCGGCCGGTCCCAGCTCGGCGCTGCGCTCCTCGAGCATCTCGCCGGCAATCGCTTCACCGCGTCATCAGCGGGACTCAGCCCGGCCGAGACGGTCAACCCCTCGATCGCTGCGACCGTCGCCGAACTCGGCATGGACATCACCAGCCGTCGTCCGCGAGCCGTCACCGAGGAGGACCTCGAGCGGGCGGACGTCGTCGTGCTGATGAAGCCCGGCCTCGAACTCCCCGCCGCCCCCCGTGGGGCGGTACTGCAGTGGGCATTCCCCGATCCCAGCGCCTGGGACGTCGAGTCCGTCCGGCCGCTCCGCGACGCCGTCGCATCCCGGATCTCGCAGGAACTGGTCGAGCCCGCGCGGAACCGCTGAGCCCGGGCTCCTCGGGCTTTCGACGATGCGAGCCGAGCCCGGCGGCGGTTCAGCTCATTTCGCCGCCGACGAAGAAGCCGTCGAGGCGGTGGCGGCTTGGTCGAGGGCTCCGAGGATCGCTGAGCGGATCTGGTCGCGGCTCGGCGTCGCTGCGCGACCGGAGGGCGACGTGTAGATGCGACAGGCGAGGGCTTCGATCGGCACAGCGCCCGCGATGATGTCCTGTCCGTCGACGAGGATCGTCGGCGAGCCCGCGAAGTGGGCACCCCGGAGCTCGTCATCGGCCGTCAGCTCGCGGACCTCAATGCGCAGGCCCGTCAATCCGAGGTCGTCCAGCACAGCTCTCGTAGACACTTCAGCATCGCGCCAACCGGGGCAGTCCTCGATGTGCAGCAGCTCGACCTTCACAAGCACAGCCTGCGCCATCTCGCACCCGTCCTTGATTCGGTCGACCTGGGCTGCTTCAGTTCCAGCACGCGGAGCACGCAATCGGACCGCGCTCCCCCGGAAGGCATCAGATGGCAGCCGTCAGCACCGTCGACCCCCGCGCCGTCGCCGCTGTCGCCGCCATTCATGCCGGGCGCGTCGATGACCTTCGCCGGCTGCTCGCCGAGTATCCGGACCTGGCTCACGCCCGATTCGGGGACGCCGACTCGAGCGGCATGAGTCGGACACTCCTGCACGTCGCGACGGACTGGCCCGGCCACTTCCCGGAGGTCGCCGCGTCCATCAGTGCTCTGGTCGAGGCAGGTGCGGACGTCAACGGACGATTCGAGGGTCCTCACGGAGAGACGCCACTGCACTGGGCGGCGAGTTCGAACGATCTGGACGCGCTCACGGCGCTCCTCGACGCCGGGGCGGACATCGAGTCGGACGGCGGAGTCATCGCGGGGAGCACGGCTCTGGCCGACGCGACAGCCTTCGCGCAGTGGGACGCGGCTCGCCTGCTCATCTCAAGAGGCGCTCACGCGCGCGTCTTTGACCTCGCAGCGCTCGGTGTCACCGAGCAAGTTCTCGAACAACTCGAGGGATCAGACGGTCCAGCCACTGATGTCCTGAACCGGTGCTTCTGGTCCGCCTGCCACGGCGGCCAGCTCGCGACCGCGCAGGCCCTGGCCGAGCGAGGCGCGCACCTCGATTGGCTACCCCCTTGGGAGGATGCGACGCCCCTCGACATCGCTGCCCGGGAGGGCGCACACGACGTCGTTCGTTGGCTGCACAGCCGGGGCGCCCACACCTGCGACAAACTCAAAGACTTCGGTTAGACGCCATTACACCTGCCGAAATCTTTCCGTCGATTTGCCCACCCTGACATCGGCCTCGAGACCCTGGATCCCGGCTTAGACGCCGACTGGCGAGCAACCTCTCGCGCGGAGTCTGCTCGTCTGTGATTTAGGGCGTGCTCCGAGTGACGGCGGAGGCCCAAACCCACGCCTCTGAGGGTTCCGGGTTGGTGCCGGTCCAACGGATGTGTACGCACCGAGAGTTCCAAGCGGATGCGACGCCCGCGACGCGGATCAGTGTCACGCCGACCTCGACGTAGGCGGTTACGGGTGTCGGGTGTTCGGCTTGGGTGATGGGCCCGCCGGCGGTGGTGACGAGGTCGATCGGCAGGCTGGAGGGCTGCAGAGCGCGGGCTTCGGCTCGTGCGTTGTCCTTCTGTCGTGTGATCGCGTCACCGTAGCGCCGGTTCGATCCCATTCCTAGAACATACGTTCTAGCTTGCGCGCTCCGTCGAAGATACGGGCGTGGTTCTGCCGAGGTCAGGTGAGCTGCGAGTACACGCAGCCCTGGACGGGGCACTCCCATCTCGCGTCGCGTCCCTCAGGGTCGGAGCCGGCGATGACGAGTCGATCGGTGGGGTGGATGGGGCAGCGCGGCGTCTCGAGGGAGTCGAACGCGTCGGTCTCGTCGGCCATCGCCGAATCGTAGGACGGCGTCCCGTCCCGCGGTGAGGCGGGAGTGCGCGGGAGGGGCGCGCCTGCGGCGCGACGGCTGCTCGTTGCCACCCGGTGGGTGGTCTTTCGGCTGGTGAGTGTGCGCGACGTGCTCGGTCGTGCAAGGGCGCCTTCGGCGTCACTGCGTGAGCGCTCCTGCGTCGCGCCTCTTGCGCGTCCTGCGCGCGCCGCTTGTCCCGGCTGGTGCCGAAAGGCACTGACGGGAGGAGTCGGGATATGGGTGCAGTCGAGCGGTCCTGGAGCGATTGGGAGGCGGATCGGTTCTTCGGCCGTCTGCTCACGTGACGTCCTTCTATCGCGTTCCCAGTCGTGCGGCGCCGTTCAGGCGACGCACTCCGGTGTGTATGCATTCATGCGCTCATCGCTGACCTGTCGCCAATATCGACTGCGACGGGCTCATCGCTGGCCTCCGCGTCGTCGGCCGCGAGGGGCTCGGGCGCCTCGGCCTTTCCTCGCCTGCGCCTTTGCTCGCACCTTCCGACCCGCCGAAATCGGCGTTGAACGAGTCGGAGTACCGGAGTACTCCGTGAGGGAGAGCCTGATGTGTCGTACTCGAGCCTGGGGCACGCCTCGATTGCAAGAGGCGTGTCTGTTCGGGTGTGGGCGAGGGGTGCGGGTTTCGGGGTGGTGTCGGGTGTGAGGGGCGGGGGCGTCTGGCTGGGGTGGGCTGGGTGGGGGTGTGTACCTGGTGTAGGTGACGGTGTCGGTGCGGGTGATGTCGGCTGGTCACGGGTACCGGTACTTGCTGAAGTCCGTCGTCGTCGGTGACGGGGACCGGTCGTTGTCGGACCCGATGACCCGCTATTACGTGGAGGAGGGCACCCCGCCCGGTCGGTGGCTCGGTGTCGGCCTGACGGGCCTTGCGGGTGGGGGCATCGCGGTCGGTGACCTGGTGACGGAGTCGCAGCTGAAGCTGCTGGTGGGTGAGGGGCGTGATCCGGTGACGGGGGCGCAACTGGGGCGCCCGTATCGGGTGTTCGCGCCGGCCGGCGAGCGGGTCGCCGCCCGCGTCGCGGCGCTCGATCCCGAGCTGAGCGGTGCGGACCGGGTGGGAGCGGTGGCGCGGATCGAGGGGGAGGAGGCGGGGCGGGGGACTCGTCGAGCGGTGGCGGGGTTCGATTTCACCTTCTCGGTCCCGAAGTCCGCCTCGATCCTCTGGGCGATTGGTGATGCTGATGTGCGCGGTGCGGTGGAGGACGCGCACCGGGCGGCAGTGGCGGACGTGCTGGCGTTCATGGAACGCGAGGTCGCCTCGACCCGCG
>JAKONM010000254.1 GCA_022701925.1 Microbacteriaceae bacterium | reverse complement strand
CTACACGGTGCTGATCCTCATCGCGGTCGTCTACCTGTACCCGTTCCTCATCAACATCGCGACGTCGTTCAAGACCGACGCCGACGCCACCACCGACCCGCTCAGCCTCATCCCGCGCACGTGGACCGCCCAGGCCTACGAGACGGTGTTCCTGAACTCGGACTTCCCGCGCTGGTTCGCCAACTCCGCCATCGTGACGGTGCTCGTGACGATCGGGCGGGTGCTGTTCGACTCCCTGGCCGGCTACGCGCTGGCGCGGCTGAAGTTCCCGGGCCGCGGCCTGATCTTCGCCGGCATCATCGCCGTGATGGCCGTGCCGGGCGTGGTGCTGCTGATCCCCCGCTTCCTGGTGCTGAACCAGCTGGGGATGTACGACGCCTACTCCGGCCTGATCATCCCCCTGATCGCGGACGCGGCCGGCGTCTTCATCATGAAGAACTTCTTCGAGTCGATCCCCGAGGCGGTGGAGGAGGCGGCCCGCATCGACGGGGCCGGCACCCTGCGCACCTTCTGGTCCGTCGTGCTGCCGATGGCCCGCCCGGCCCTGATTACGATCTTCATCCTGTCGTTCCAGGGCTCGTGGAACGAGCTGTCGCACTTCATCGTCGCGTCGCAGAACCCGGACCTGTTCACGCTGACGAAGGGCGTGGCCTCCCTGGCCTCCGGGGCGCTCGGCTCCGCGAACCAGTACCCGGTGCGGCTCGGCGCGGCGGTGGTGATGACCATCCCGGTCGCGGTGCTGTTCATCATCTTCCAGAAGCGCATCACGAACAGCGCTGCGGGAGCGGTGAAGGAGTAGCGCGGGCGGCGTCCGCCAGGATCGCGGCATGAGCAGCACGGCGCACCGCGAGCCCGACGGCGACGAGGTCGACGAGGAGGTCGCCGAGGACGAGTTCGACGCGGTGGTCGACGAGGGCAGGGAGCGCCTGCACCGCACCTGGCGGGCGGTGCTGACCACCGGGTTCAGCGGCGGCCTCGAGATCGGCATCGGGGTCGCCGCCTACCTGGCGGTGCTGGAGGCGACGGACTCCCACCTGCTGGCGGGCCTGGCCTTCTCGATCGGGATGATCGCGCTGCTGCTCGCGCACAGCGAGCTGTTCACCGAGAACCTGTTCCTGCCGATCGCCGCGCTGATCGCCCGCGAGGGCACGCCGGCGCAGCTGGCCCGGCTCTGGATCGGCACGCTGGTGTCGAACCTCGCCGGCGCCTTCGTCATCACGCTGCTGATCATCGCCGCCTTCCCGGACCTCCGCGGGAAGCTGGTCGAGTCCGCCCGGCACTACCTCGACCTGGGGTTCGGGTGGGAGGGCGTCGCGCTGGCGCTGCTGGCGGGCATGGTGCTGACGCTCGCCACCCGCATGCAGCAGGGCACCGACTCCGACGCGGTGAAGGTCGTCATCGCGGTGGTCGACGGCTTCCTGCTCGCCGGCCTGCAGCTGATGCACTCCATCCTCGACTCGCTGTTCGTGATGGGGGCGATCGTGCTGGGCGAGGCGCAGGTCGGCGAGGCGGTGCTGTGGTTCGTGCCCACGCTGCTGCTGAACATGGCGGGCGGCATGCTGCTCGTCACGCTGCTGCGGCTGATCCGCACGCAGGAGCTGCTGGCCGAGCGTCGCGGACAACCGAAGCGCTGAGCGCCCTCGGGGCTCAGATCACCCAGTTGTGCACGGAGGCGTCCTGCGGCGACCGCGGGCGGACCGTCGCCGGCACGCCGACCACCAGGGAGTGGGCCGGCGCGTCGGTGCGCACGACGGCGTTCGCGCCGATCACGCAGTCGGGCCCGATGACGATCGCGCCGAGCAGCTTGGCCCCGGCGCCGATCAGCACGCGGTCGCCCACCGTGGGGTGCCGCTTCTCCTCGCGCCACACCGTGCCGCCCAGGGTGACCCCGTGGTAGATCGTCACGTCGTCGCCGACCTCCGCGGTCTCGCCGATCACGACGCCGGCGCCGTGATCGATGAACAGGCGGCGGCCGATGCGCGCTCCCGGGTGGATCTCGATGCCCGTCAGGAAGCGCGCCGCCTGGGAGAGCACGCGCGCGGCCAGACGGTGGCCGCGCAGCCAGAGGCGGTGATGCAGGCGGTACGCCCACAGCGCGTGCAGGCCCGGGTAGGTCAGCGCGACCTCGGCGGCCGACTTCGCCGCCGGGTCGCGCTGGCGCGCCGCCCTGACGTCCTCGACGAAGGGGACCCCGCTCACACCTCGATGTCCTCGAACAGCACCGAGGAGAGGTACCGCTCGCCGTAGCTGGCGACGACGACCACGATCGTCTTCCCGTCGTTCTCCGGCCGCTTCGCCAGCTCGAGCGCCGCGGTCACCGTGGTGCCGGAGGAGATGCCCGCCAGGATGCCCTCCTCGCGCGCGAGGCGGCGGGCCATGTCGACCGACTGCGCGATGTCGACGTCGATGACCTCGTCGTAGACCTCGCGGTCCAGGATCGCCGGCACGAAGTTCGGGCCGATGCCCTGGATCTTGTGCGGGCCGGGGCTGCCGCCGTTCAGGATCGGCGACTCCTTCGGCTCCACCGCCACGACCTTCAGACCCGGCTTCTGCTCCTTCAGGTAGCGGCCGGTGCCGGTGATGGTGCCGCCGGTGCCGACGCCCGCGACGAACACGTCGACCGCGCCGTCGGTGTCCTTCCAGATCTCGGGACCCGTGGTCGCGTAGTGGATCGCGGGGTTCGCCTCGTTCTCGAACTGCTTCGCCAGCACCGCGCCCGGGCGCTCGGCGGCGATCTGCTCGGCGCGGGAGACCGCGCCCTTCATGCCCTCGGACGGCGGCGTCAGCACCAGCTCGGCGCCGTAGGCCTTCAGCAGCTTGCGACGCTCGATCGACATCGACTCGGGCATCGTCAGCACGGCCTTGTAGCCGCGGGCGGCGGCGACCATGGCCAGGCCGATGCCGGTGTTGCCGCTGGTGCCCTCCACGATCGTGCCGCCGGGCTGCAGCGCTCCGGCCTTCTCCGCGGCGTCGATGATGGCGATCGCCAGGCGGTCCTTCACGGAGGAGGAGGGGTTGTAGAACTCGAGCTTCGCCAGCACCGTGGCGCCCGCGCCCTCGGTGACTCGGTTCAGCCGCACCAGGGGGGTGCCGCCGAAGGTCTCGGTGATGGATGCGTGAATGCCTGCCATGACTGCCTTTTCACTGGAGGACCCGGATCAGGGCCGACCCTAGGGCGGCCCGCCGGACGGCGACCGAATGTGACGCAACAGTCCGCGATGACCCCGCGGGGCGCTGCGGCCTGGCAGATCGGTACGAAGCGCCATCGACGCGCTCCGTGCGCGCGGGGCGGACGTAGCCTGCGTGCATGTCCTCCCGCCTGGTCCGCTGGCTGCCCGCCGCGCTCGCCCCCGTCGTCGTCGCCGGTGCCGTCGCCGCACCGCTGGTCGCAGCGGCCGCCCCGCCCTCGCTGCCCGACCGCACGCCCCAGCAGGTGCTGGAGCTGGTCGCGAAGGCGAAGTCGGTGGAGGGCTTCAGCGGCACGCTGCAGCAGACCTCCGACCTGGGCCTGCCCGAGCTGCCGACGACGGGCGCCGGCACCGACACCGACACCGCGTCGGTGCTCGACCTGCTGACCGGCGACCACACGGCCCGGGTATGGGTCGACGGCGCCGACCGCAGCCGCGTGGCCGTGCTGGACGACATGGCCGAGCGCGACGCGGTGCGCGACGGCTCCAGCGTCTGGCTGTGGGACTCGAAGAAGAACACCGCCGTGCACGTGGTCGCCTCCGGGAAGGCCGACGCCGCGCCGCGCACCACGACCCGCACCCCCGCAGAGATCGCCGACGCCGTGCTGTCCGAGGTCGGGCCGACCACCGCGACCACGGTGGACACCACGCAGCGGGTCGCGGGCCGCGACGCCTACACGCTGGTGCTCACGCCCCGCACCGACGCCACCACCGTCGGCTCGGTGCAGCTGGCGGTCGACGCCGCCACTGGGCTGCCGCTGCAGGTCGAGGTCTTCGCGCGGGGCGCCTCCTCCCCCGCCTTCGAGTCCGGCTTCACGAGCATCGACTACTCGGTGCCCGCCGCCTCGACCTTCGACTTCACCCCGCCCGCCGACGCGACCGTCGAGACGAAGACCCTGACGGCGGGCGACCACGAGCGGTCCGGCTCGAAGCCCTCCGGCGCACGGCCCGAGGTGACCGGCAGCGGCTGGTCCGCCGTCGTGGAGATCCCGGCGGGGAAGGTGCCCGCGTCGATCGAGTCGAACCCGACCTACGAGCGCCTCACCACCGCCGTCGACGGCGGGCGCGTGCTGTCCACCTCCCTGGTGAACGTGCTGCGGACCGACGACGGGCGGGTGCTCGCGGGCGCCGTGCCGGTCTCGCGCCTGCGGGCCGTCGCCGCCGACTGAGCGCGGTGACCACGGCCCTGGCGGTCGAGACCAGGGGGCTCGGCAAGCGGTTCGGCGGCCGCGACGCCGTGCACGACCTGGCGCTCGCGGTGCCGGCCGGCAGCGTCTTCGGGTTCCTCGGGCCGAACGGGTCGGGCAAGACGACGACGATCCGCATGCTGCTGGGACTGGTCTCCCCCACCGCCGGCGAGGCGCCCGTGCTGGGCGAGCGGATGCCGGACTCGGGCCGCTCGGTGCTGCCCCGCGTCGGTGCGCTCGTCGAGGGGCCGGGATTCAGCGGCTGGCTCTCCGGACCCGCGAACCTGGCCCGGCTCGACACCGCCGACCCGGGCGCCTCCGGCCGCACCCGCCGGGCGCGGATCGCGGAGTCGTTGGAGCGCGTGGGCCTCACCGCCGCGGGCGGCAAGAAGGTCAAGGCGTACTCCCTGGGCATGAAGCAGCGGCTCGGCCTGGCGAACGCGCTGCTGCGGCCCCGCGACCTGCTCGTGCTGGATGAGCCCACCAACGGCCTGGACCCGCAGGGCACCCGCGAGGTGCGCACGCTGGTGCGCGAGCTGGCGGCCGACGGCACCACCGTCTTCGTCTCCAGCCACCTGCTGGCCGAGATCGAGCAGATGTGCACCCACGCCGCCGTGATGTCCGCCGGGCGGCTGGTGGCGCAGGGCACCCTGGAGGCGCTGCGCGGCCACGAGGGCGCCCGCGTGCGGCTCCGCACCCCCGACCCCGTCCAGGCCGTGCGCGTGCTGCAGAGCGCCGGGCTGGCGCAGATCGAGCAGGAGGGGCCGGAGCTCACGGCCACCCTGGGCGACCGTCCGGTGGAGTCCCTGGTGCCGCTGCTGGTCGCCGCCCGGGTGCGGGTGCAGGGCCTGCGAGTCGACGAACCGACGCTGGAGGAGCGCTTCGTGGCGCTGACGGGCGAGGGCTTCGATGTCGCGGGCTGAGCCGGCTCGGCGGACCTCCGGGGCGGGGCTGGCGCTGCTGGGGTCCGAGCTGACCGGTGTGTTCCGCCGGCGCCGCACCTGGGCGATGCTGCTGGCGCTCGCCGCCGTGCCGGTGCTCGTCGCGGTCGCCATCCGCATCTCGTCCGGCGACGGGGGCGGGCCCTCCCGCGGACCGTCGTTCGTCACCGGCATCGCGGGCAACGGGCTGTTCGTCGGCGTCGCCTCGCTGGTGCTGGCGATCCCGCTGTTCCTGCCGCTGACCGTCGGCGTCGTCGCGGGCGACACGATCGCCGGCGAGGCCTCGACGGGCACGCTGCGGTACCTGCTGGTCGCTCCCGCGGGCCGCGTGCGCCTGCTGCTCGTCAAGTACGCGGGCGCCGCGGTGTTCTGCTTCGCGGCACCGCTGGCGATCGTGGTGGCGGGCACCGCGATCGGTGCCGTCCTGTTCCCGGTCGGCCCGATCACGCTGCTGTCCGGCGACCAGGTGCCGATCGCCGAAGGACTGGGCCGCCTGCTGATGATCGGCCTCTACACCGGGCTCTCGATGCTCGGGCTGGCCGCGGTCGGGCTCTTCATCTCCACGCTGACCGACGTGCCCGTCGGCGCGATGGCGGCCACGGTGGTGATCGCCGTCACCAGCCAGGTGCTGGACCAGCTGCCCCAGCTGGACGCCCTGCACCCGTTCCTGCTGACGGACTCGTGGCTGGGCCTGGTCGACCTGCTGCGGCAGCCGCCGGACTGGAGCGTCTTCGACACCAACGCCCTGCTGCAGCTGGGCTGGGTCGTCGTGTTCGGCGCGCTGGCGTTCGGCCGCTTCACCACGCGGGACGTCCTGGCCTGATCGGGGCCGGGCCCGGGTGCGACGGGCGCCGCGGCGGTGCAGCACGGCCGCGCTAGGTTGATCGGCGGCCCGCGGGGAGGGCCCCGGGAGGCCTGACCGATGAGGATCATCAGCTACAACCTGCGCGAGCACACCGCGCGTCACGAGCTGGAGGAGATGGCCGAGGCCAACGACGTCGACGTGCTGTGCCTGCAGGAGTGCGACCACACGGACATGCCGCAGCGCCTGGGCCACCTGGAGCTGATCGAGCAGACCCGCACGAACCGGCTGGGGCTGGCCATGTACAGCCGGGCGGACCGCTTCGAGGTGCAGGGCCGGAAGCTG
>JAKONM010000250.1 GCA_022701925.1 Microbacteriaceae bacterium | reverse complement strand
AGCGGTACGGCCTGGCGGATCGGTTCGCCGCCGGCGGCGCGCAGTCCGCCGCCGCCGGCATCGCCGCCGTGCAGGGCGCGCTCGTGCGGCTGATCGGGCCGATCGGTGCCGCGGGGGTCCTGGCGTGGGACCTGCAGGCCTTCGCCGCGGTCGGGGTCGTGGGCGCGGTGCGCCGGTTCCTCGCGACCGGGGAGGTCGACCCGCTGTCGGACCCGGAGCAGATCCGCCTGCTCGGCCTCGTCGTGTCCTCGCTCGACGACGCGGTGCGGGGCTTCCTGCTGGTCGAGACGCCGTGGCACGTCCTGCACGACGATCCGCGGTCCCTGCTGGGGACGCAGGCGGTCGCCGGGGCGATCGCGTCGGTCGTCTGGCCGGCCGCGCCGGGCGCCGCCCCCGTCGTCGTGCACCGCACGACCCGCCGTCCGGTCGAGCGGCCGGCGGACGTCGCCGCGCTCGCGGACCGGCTGCCGGACGGCGAGGAGCCCGCCGGGCAGGTGCGCGTCGAGCGGTACGACGACGCGGACGGCCCGCGCTGGATCGTGTACAGCGCCGGCACCGTCACCTTCGCCCTCGACAGCGGCGACGAGCCGTTCGACCTGGAGTCGAACGTGCGGGGCGTGGCCGGCCAGCGGACCGACTCGCAGCAGGCGGTGGTCGACGCGATGCGGCAGGCGGGCGTGGGTCGCGACGACCCGGTGCTGCTCGTCGGCCACTCCCAGGGGGCCCTGAACGCGATGCGGATCGCGGAGCACGGCGGCTACCGGGTGGACGGGGTGGTGCAGTTCGGCGGGCCCACGCGCACGATCCCGGCACCGCCCGGGGTGCCGGTGCTGTCGTACCGCCACCCGGAGGACCTGGTCACCGCCCTGGGCGGCGCCGCCCCGCTGACGGCCGGCACGGTCGTGGTGTCCCGGTCGCTGCCGCACGGCGGGCGCCTGCCGGGACCGGCCACCGGGAAGCCGATCGACCGGGTCCCGGCCCACGCGATGGAGAACTACCGGGCCACCGTCGTGCAGGCCGACTCGCTGGACGGCCCGGAGGTGCAGGGGCTGCGGCGCCGGTGGGCCGGGTTCTTCGAGGGCGCCGACGGCACGTCGACCCGCTTCCGGGCGCGCCGCGAGCTCCCGGTCAGCGGTCCTGCCGGTCCTGCCCCGACAGCGGTCGCAGGATGAGGCCCACCAGCCAGCCGACGACCCCGAGCACCAGCGCGCCCAGCACGCCCCACCAGAAGCCGTCGACCTGCAGGCCGAAGTCGATCCCGTCGCTGATCCAGGCGACCAGCAGGAAGAGCAGGCCGTTCACCACCAGGGAGATGAGGCCCAGGGTCAGCAGGTAGAGCGGGAAGGCCACGATGCGGATCGCCGTGCCCAGCACGCCGTTCACGACGCCGAACAGGACCCCGAGCAGCAGGAAGGTGAGCACGGCCGCGACGGGGTCGCCGGGCTCGTAGGGGATCACGCGCACGCCGCGGCTCTGCCCGAAGGCGGTGAAGAGCAGGGTCGTGAGCCACAGCGCGATGGCGTTCACGATCACCCGCACGACGAAGCGGCGCATGCGCCCACCCTGGCACAGGGCGGCGCCCGGCAGCAGGGGACATGCCCCCTCCGGCATGGACGTGGGCCGCGCCACGGCCTGCGGATACAGTGAGCCGGGGCCACCGAGGCTCGAGGACGGCGTCGGCGGATCCCGCGCGCGCCGGGAAGAGGAGCGCCAGTGGCGGACAGCCCCGCGGTCAGCGTGCTCGACGAGCACGGCGCGTTCCGGCCCACCGCAGCCGCGGAGCCCTACGCGGACCGGGCGGCCTCGGTCACGACCGAGCAGAAGCTGCGGTTCCTGACCGACATGGTCGAGACGCGGGCCTTCGACGTGGCGGCCGCGAACCTGCAGCGGCAGGGGCACCTGGCCCTGTGGGTCTCGAGCTGGGGCCAGGAGGCGGCCCAGGTCGGCTCGGCCCGCGCGACCCGTCCGCAGGACACGGTCTTCCCCGCCTACCGCGAGCACGCCGTCGGCATGATCCGCGGGCTCGACCCGCTGGCGATCGTGCGGCTGCTGCGCGGGGTGGCGCACGGCACCTGGGACCCCGCGGAGAGCGGCAACTTCCAGCACTACTGCCTGGTGCTCGGGTCGCAGACCCTGCACGCCACGGGGTTCGCGATGGGCGTCCAGTTCGACGGCGCGACCGCCACCGGCGACCCGGAGCGCGACGAGGCGGTGATCGTCTACCTGGGCGACGGCGCCACCAGCCAGGGGGACTCGAACGAGGCGCTGGTCTTCGCGGCCAGCTACCGCACCCCGCAGGTGTTCTTCATCCAGAACAACCACTGGGCGATCTCGGTTCCGGTCGAGCGGCAGTCGCGCGTGCCGCTGGCGCAGCGCGCCAGCGGGTTCGGCATGCCGGGCGTGCGGATCGACGGCAACGACGTGCTCGCCGCCTACGCCGTCACGGGGTCGATGCTCGACGCGGCGCGCTCGGGCGAAGGCCCCGGGCTCATCGAGGCGCTGACCTACCGGATCGGCGGGCACTCCTCCTCCGACGACCCCACGAAGTACCGGGCGGAGGAGGAGCTGCAGCGCTGGGCGCTGCTGGACCCGATCCTGCGGCTGCGGCGCCACCTGGAGGTCGAGGGCGTCGGCGCCGAGGTCTTCGACGGGATCGATGCGCGGGCCGCCGATCTCGCGGCCGACGTGCGACGCCGCACGCTCGAGCTGACCGAGCCGCCCGTCGCCAGCATGTTCGAGCACGTGTACGCCGAGCCGCATCCGCTGATGGACGAGCAGCTGCGGTGGCTGCAGGACTACGAGGCGTCGTTCGGGGGCGACCGATGACCACGATGCCGATGGTGCGCGCGCTGAACGCCGGTCTGAAGCAGGCGATGGCGGACGACGCCAAGGTGCTGCTGATGGGCGAGGACGTCGGCGCGCTCGGCGGCGTCTTCCGGGTGACCGAGGGCCTGCAGGCGGAGTTCGGCGACCAGCGGGTGCTCGACACCCCGCTGGCGGAGTCCGGCATCGTGGGGGCCGCGATCGGCCTGGCCCTGCGCGGCTACCGGCCGGTCTGCGAGATCCAGTTCGACGGCTTCGTCTACCCCGCGTTCGACCAGATCACCTCGCAGCTGGCGAAGATCACCAACCGCCACCAGGGCCGGCTCTCGATGCCGATCGTGATCCGCATCCCCTACGGCGGGCACATCGGGGCCGTCGAGCACCACCAGGAGAGCCCCGAGACGCTGTTCGCCCACACGGCGGGGCTGCGCGTCGTCTCCCCCTCCACCCCGAACGACGCGTACTGGATGATCCAGCAGTCGATCGCGTCGAACGACCCGGTGGTCTTCTTCGAGCCCAAGGGCCGCTACTGGCCGAAGGGCGAGGTCGACCTGGCGCGGCCCGCGCTCGACCTGCACGCCTCGCGCGTCGTCCGCACGGGCACCGACGCCACCCTGATCGGCTACGGGCCGATGGTCAGCGTGCTGCTCGCGGCCGCGGAGGTCGCCGCCGAGGAGGGACGCAGCCTGGAGGTCGTCGACGTGCGGTCGCTGTCGCCCATCGACTGGCAGCCGATCGTCGCCAGCGTCGAGAAGACGGGCCGGGCGATCGTGGCGCACGAGGCGTCGGGCTTCCTCGGCCTCGGCGCGGAGATCGCCGCGACCGTGACGGAGCGCGCCTTCTACTCCCTGGAGGCGCCCGTGCTGCGGGTGACCGGGTTCGACATCCCGTTCCCGCCAGCGCGCCTCGAGAAGCTGCACCTGCCCGACGCGGACCGCGTGCTGGACGCGGTCGACCGCGCCTTCGCGTACTGACCGCGCGCCCGGCGACCCGGCCGCGCGACGAGAGAGGACCCGGATGAGCACGTCGCAGTTCGCCCTGCCCGACGTCGGCGAGGGACTGACCGAGGCCGAGATCGTGTCGTGGAAGGTCGCGCCCGGCGACGACGTCGACGTGAACCAGGTGATCGTCGAGATCGAGACCGCGAAGTCGCTGGTCGAGCTGCCCTCCCCCTACGCCGGCACCGTCAGCGAGCTGCTGGTCCCCGAGGGCGACACCGTCGCGGTCGGCACCCCGATCATCAGCGTCGCCTCCGGCGCCGAGGAGCAGCTGGCCTCGCCGCTGCGGACCCCCGCCCAGGCGGCCTCGCCGGTCGAGGTGCAGGTGCGCGAGCCGCAGGAGCAGGTGGAGGAGCGCTCGGGCGCCGTGCTCGTCGGCTACGGCGTCGACGTGAAGGCGAAGAGCCGGCGCTCGCAGCGCCGCGGCCCGGTCGCGAGCCCGGTGCCGGCCAAGGAGGCGGTGGCGGCGCCGGTCAAGCCGCCGATCCGCAAGCTGGCGAAGGACCTGGGCGTCGACCTGGCGCGCGTGGCCCCCAGCGGGCCGAAGGGCGAGGTCACCCGCGACGACGTGCTGCGGTCGAAGCAGCAGGAGGGCGTCTTCCGCAACGTGGAGACCCCGGCCTGGCCGGACGACCGCGAGGAGCGGATCCCCGTCAAGGGCGTGCGCAAGGCGATCGCCGGCGCCATGGTCAAGAGCGCCTTCACGGCGCCGCACGTCAGCGTCTTCGTCGACGTGGACGCCACGCGCACCATGGAGTACGTCAAGCGGCTGAAGGCGTCACCCGACTTCGCGACCGTGAAGATCTCGCCGCTGCTGGTCATGGCGAAGGCGGTGATCTGGGCGGTGCGGCGCAACCCCACCGTCAACTCCACGTGGACCGACGCCGAGATCGTCGTGCACCACTACGTGAACCTCGGCATCGCCGCGGCCACGCCGCGGGGCCTGATCGTGCCGAACGTGAAGGACGCGCAGTCCTTGACCATGCGGGAGCTGGCGGGCGGGCTGGAGCAGCTGGTCGTCACCGCCCGCGACGGCAGGACGACGCCCGCCGACCAGGCGTCCGGCACGATCACGATCACGAACCTCGGCAGCTTCGGGATGGACACCGGCACGCCGATCCTGAACCCGGGCGAGGTGTCGATCGTCGCGCTCGGCACCATCCGGCAGAAGCCGTGGGTGGTCGACGGGGAGGTCGTGCCGCGCTGGGTCACCACGATCGGCGCCAGCTTCGACCACCGCGTGGTCGACGGCGACGTGGCCAGCCGCTTCCTCGCGGACGTCGCGAGCGTGGTGGAGGAGCCGGCGCTGCTGCTCGACTGAGCAGGCCTCCTGATTTCGGGAATCGTTCTCAACAAGGTACCGTCGGCGGCGTGACCCGCCGACTGCTGCCCCTCGCGCTGCTGCCCGCCCTGGTGCTGGCCGGATGCTCCGGCTCCCCCGCCGGCTCCTCGTCCTCCGACGACGGCCGCGTCCGGGTGGTCGCCTCCACCGACGTCTGGGGCGACGTGGTGCAGCAGATCGGCGGCGACGACGTGCAGGTCGACTCGCTGATCACCGACCCGGACCGCGACCCGCACGAGTACCAGGCGGACCCGCGGGATCAGCTGGCCGTCGCCCGCGCGCAGGTGGTGGTCGTGAACGGCGGCGGGTACGACGACTTCCTGGAGCGCCTGACGGCGAACGCGCCCTCGGGCACGCGCGTGCTCGACATGGTGGAGGAGTCGGGGGTCCGGGCTCCCGACGGCGGCGAGCTGAACGAGCACCTCTGGTACGACCTGGCGGCGGTGTCGAAGGTCTCTGGCGACATCGCCGCGGAGCTGACCCGCGTCGCACCGCAGCACCGCGCCGACTTCGCCGCCGGGCTCACGACGTTCCGCGCCGCGCTCTCCCGCCTGCAGCGGGAGGAGGCCGCCGTCCGCGACGACGGCGGGGAGGGGCGGGGCGTCGCGATCACCGAGCCCGTGCCGCTGTACATGACGGCCGCGCTCGGGCTCGTGAACCGCACGTCGGCCGCGTTCAGTGAGGCGGTGGAGGAGGGCGACGACGTGGCGCCCGCCGTGCTGCGCGAGCAGCTGGCGCTGCTCTCCGAGCGCCGCGTGGCCCTGCTGGCCGTCAACGAGCAGACCGCGGGCGCCACCACGGACCAGGTCGTGGCCGCGGCGAAGGCGGCGGGCGTGCCCGTGGTCGGCGTGCGCGAGACGCTGCCCGACGGGCAGGATTACCTGACGTGGATGGCGTCGGACCTGAAGGCGATGCGCGCGGCGCTGGAGCGGTGACGGCTCCGCTGCGGCTGTCGGGCGCGGCGCTGTCCTTCGGCGGGCGGACGCTGTGGCGCTCGCTGGACCTGGAGGTGCGGCCGGGGGAGTTCGTCGCGGTGCTCGGGCCGAACGGCTCCGGCAAGACGACGCTGCTGAAGGCGGTGCTCGGGCTGCAGCCCCTGACCGGGGGCTCGATCGAGGTCTTCGGCCGCCGCCCGACCCGCGGCGACCCGCGCATCGGCTACGTGCCGCAGCAGCGGCTGCTCGACCCGGCGACCCCGGTGCAGGGCGCCGACCTGGTCGGCTTCGGCGTGGACGGCGTGCGGTTCGGGCTGCCGGTCCGGCGCCGCCGCGACCGGGAGCGCGTGGCGCGCCTGGTGCGGGACGTCGACGCCGAGTCCTTCGCCGCCCGCCCCGCCTGGCGGCTGTCCGGCGGCGAGCAGCAGCGCCTCCGCGTCGGCCAGGCGATCGCCTCCGACCCGCGCCTGCTGCTCTGCGACGAGCCGCTGATCTCGCTCGACCTCGCGAACCAGGCCGCGGTGGCCGCCCTGATCGACCGCCAGCGCCGCGAGCACGACGCGGCCGTGCTGTTCGTGACCCACGACGTGAACCCGGTGCTCGACCTGGTCGACCGCGTGCTCTACCTGGTCGACGGTCGGTTCCGCATCGGCTCCCCCGACGAGGTGCTGACCTCCGAGGTGCTCAGCGAGCTCTACCGCACGCACGTCGACGTGATCCGCGTGCACGACCGCGTCGTGGTGGTCGGGGCGGGGTCCGGGCACGACGAGCACGAGCCCGCGGGCGGCGTCTGATGGGCGGGATCTTCGACTTCAGCGACTACGGGGCGCTGCTCGGCCTCGTCACCAACTCCTTGATCGCCGGGGCGCTGCTCGGCGTCGTCGGGGGCCTGATCGGGTTCTTCGTGATGGCCCGCGACCTGCCGTTCGCGGTGCACGGCATCAGCGAGCTGTCCTTCGCGGGGGCTGCCGGGGCGCTGCTGATCGGCGCCGACGTCGTCGTCGGGTCGGTGGCGGGATCCGTGGTCGCCGCCCTGCTGATCGGGGCGCTCGGCGTGCGGGCGCGGGAGCGCAACAGCGTGATCGGCGTGCTGATGCCCTTCGGTCTGGGGCTCGGGATCCTGTTCCTGGCGCTGTACCCCGGCCGCGCGGCCAACCGCTTCGGGCTGCTGACCGGGCAGGTCGTCTCGGTGGACGGCCCGCAGGTCGCCGTGCTGATCGCCGTCTCGCTGGTCGTCCTGGTCGCGCTGCTGCTGATCTGGCGCCCCCTGCTGTTCGCCAGCGTCGACGAGGAGGTCGCCGTCGCCCGCGGGGTGCCGGTGCGGGGCCTCTCGATGGCGTTCATGGTGCTGCCGGCGCTCACCGTGTCGGTGGCGGTGCAGACCGTGGGCGCCCTGCTGGTGCTCGCGCTGCTCGTCACGCCGGCCGCCGCCGCGCTGCGCGTCGCCTCCGGTCCGCTGGCGGTGAGCCTGCTGAGCATGCTGTTCGCGACCGTCTCGGTGGTGGGCGGCATCCTGCTGGCGCTGGGCGCGGCCATCCCGATCAGCCCCTACGTGACCACCATCTCCTTCCTGATCTACGCGGTCTGCCGCCTGGCCGGACGGCGTCGACCACGCCGCCTACACTCCCCCGCGTGAAGCGCAACACGTGGCAGCGCACCGCGGTGCGCGAGGCGCTGGGCGCCCGGGACGACTTCGTCAGCGCCCAGCAGCTGCACGCGTCGATGAAGGCCGGCGGCTCCCCCATCGGGCTGGCCACGGTCTACCGGGCGCTGTCCGACCTGGCGGAGGAGGGCGACGCCGACGCCCTGCGCGCGGGCGACGGGGAGAGCCGGTACCGCGCCTGCGTCTCCGCCGGGCACCACCACCACCTGATCTGCCGGTCGTGCGGACGCACCGTCGAGATCCAGGCCGACGACATCGAGCACTGGGCGGCGGGAGTGGCCGCCGCGCACGGCTTCCGCGACCCGCAGCACGTGGTGGACGTGTTCGGCACGTGCGCGGCGTGCGCGGAGGTCGACGGCGCCTGATCCGAGCCGCCCGGCGGGTCCGGGCGTCGGGGACCGCCCCCGGCCTCTGGTATCGTCGCCGACCGGCCGCGTCGCGGCAGTGAGCGTCCGCACCCGGATGCTCGCAGACAAGTGATCTTGGGTGCACCCGCCTTCCGGCGCGTGCACGGTAGGAGGAGGAATCGTGGCAGCAGTCTGCCAGGTGACCGGAGCCGGTCCCGGCTTCGGCAACAGCATCTCGCACTCGCACCGGCGCAACCGTCGCCGGTTCGACATCAACGTGCAGAAGAAGACGTACTTCGTGCCGTCGCTGAAGCGCA
>JAKONM010000235.1 GCA_022701925.1 Microbacteriaceae bacterium | reverse complement strand
CCGCTCCGTCCTCATCCTCGGTCAGCGGCTCGGCACCCCGCACGGCGGTCGCGGCCAAGGATCTGACCGCCCCGGTCGGACTGCAGCGCCGTCTCTTCTTCCCGACGACCGCTGCTCTCGCTGCGGTGGCCGTGCTCGTGGCGGTGCTCGACGTGCTCGGCATCGGGATCCCCGCAGCCGTGCAAGCGGTGCCGTTCGCACTGAGCGTGCTGCTGTTCGGTCTGCCGCACGGGGCGCTGGACCACCTGGTGCCCGCCCGACTGGACCCTCGCATCAGCCGTCGACGATCGATCACGACCGTGGTCGCCCTCTACGCAGTGCTCGGCGCCGCGACTGCGGTCGTCTGGATCGTGCAACCCATCGCCGGTTTCGCCGTCTTCATCCTCATCACCTGGTTCCACTGGGGGCAGGGCGACCTCTGGCTCGACCGAGCACTCGGCCGGACAGCACAATCCCGACTCGACGCAGTGCTGACCGTGCTCGTGCGTGGTGGCCTGCCGATGCTCGTGCCGCTGATCGCGCACCCGAACGACTACGCCGCGGTCCTCCATGGCACGACCGCCCTGCTCGATCCGCACGCGGACGCCAGCAGCGCCCTGCTCGAGTCCTTCGCGACCCGAGCGACGGCCACCGCACTACTGGCCCTCGCGATCGCAGCCCACCTGCTGGTGCGCCACCGAGCAGGAGCACGACTGCGCAGCATCTCGGTCGAGATCGTCGTGCTCGTGCTGTTCTTCGTCACGGTCCCAGCCGTGCTCGCGGTGGGGCTCTACTTCACCTTCTGGCACGCCGTGCGCCACATCGTCCGACTCGAGCTCCTCACGGACAGCGGCCGGACAGCGCTGCAGCAGGGGCGCCTGCTCCAGCCCTTCGCCCGCTTCCTCCTCGACGCCCTCCCCATCACCGCCTGCGCCGTGGCACTCCTCGCCGCACTCTCCCTCCTGGTGCAGAGCGCAGGTCTCAGCAGCTATCTCCTCCTGATCGCCGCCCTCACCACGCCCCACACCGCCGTCGTCACCTGGATGGACCGGCGCCGCAGGAAGAACAGCAGTCGAGAGGAAGACCAGGATCCGGGCCGCACCGCACCCGGTGGACCGTGACAGCTGTGCCGGTCCGAAGTTCGAAGCCTCGCGCCACGTGACGCGCAGCCTTCGTCGCGCCGGTCCAGCGTCTGCTTCTTCGCCCACGCTGGACAGCACTCGAGCACCGGCAGTGCCGCGCCCGTCGCGTGGCTCTTCCATCAGTCGTGTCTCAGAAGCAGGACCACGAGACGCTCGATCACTCGGCCGCCGGCTGCTGGAGCCAGTCGAGGATGGGATCGGAGAGGACTGCAGCAAGGACCTCGTATCCGGCTGTGCCGGGGTGGTGGTGATCCCCGTCGCGCACCTCTTGCCGCCAGGTGTCGCTGTCCCGCGTGGTCTCGTAGGAGGAGAGGAACGGGATTTCGAGGCGGGCGGCTTCGCTCTGAAGCCGGGCATCGGTCTCGGCGATGCGCAGGTTCTGCTGGTCGTCGTCCACTGCTGGTGGGCCGACGAGCAGCAGGCGTACGGGGTCGACCGCGCGTTGCATGAGGTGCAGCGCGCCGACGGTGTCATCGAGCGGTACCCGGACCCTGTGTTCTGTTCGATGACCGTGTCGTTCACTCCGAAGGAGAGCACGATGCGGGGTTCCTCGGCGAGGGCGAGACGCGGACGTGTCTCCGGCGCCAGACGCGCGAGGACGTCGAGGGAGGTGTCACGACGTATCCCGAGGTTGTAGGCGGTCAGGTCGAGCCCACGATCGAGGCCGCTGACGAGGGTTCTGCCCGTCCAGCCGAGTCCGGTCCGGTCGCCTTGGCCGGCGACGAACGAGTCGCCGACGAAGCAGACGCGGATGTCCAGTCCGGGTCGAATCATGGTGGGAGAGTCGCACACCGCTGCTCGGTCCACCTGCCGCTGCCGCGTCTGCTGGCCACCGCTCCGCACGAGGCGGGTCTCACGAGCAGGGTTCAGCGACGGCTGATGATCACTCCGGCGATGACCGCGACCGCCGTGATCACGCCGATCGCGATCCACAGGCAGAGCGGCCAGTCGCCGTGGAACCTGCCGGCGAAGAACACCTTTTGAGCATCACCGGTCGACCGGCGGTTCTGGGTGGTCTCGAGAAGGACCCGTCTCGGTTGCAGGGGAGTGAGAGTGGCTCCCGGGTGGATCGCGCGGCACGATCTGGTCGCCTCCGCACCTCGAGGAGGGCTGGGACACTGCGAGGGTGGAGATCCTGGTCTGGCTCGCGCTTGCTTCGCTTCCTCTCGCGGCCATCGTTGCGGTGTCAGGTGCGACTCTCGGGGTGGCGGTGAGGCCTGGTGCCTCAACGCTGGTGCTGGCCGCCCTGGTCGTCGTCCTGCTGATCGCCTGGGTGACGACGACGTATCAGGCGGGTGTTCGGGCCGACGAGACAGGCACCGGCGCCAACATCTTCAGTGAAGCGGGTTGGCTCGCGGCGGCACTCTGCGCGGGTGCGCTCGCAGGGGTGCTCGGACTTCGACCGCGTGCACGGGCGACAGGTGGGCGTGGGCAAGGGCGCGAACCAAGGCGCGCATCTGACCTCCAGTCGGGCGAGACGTGAGCCGTCGACACTCAGCGGCGGCCGATGACCACTGCCGCAGTGCCGGCGATCAGAGCGATGACGCCGACGGCGATCCACATCGCCAGCGGCCAGTCGCCGTGGAACTTCCCAGCGAAGTACACGCCTTGAACAGGACCAGATCAGCGAGGCGGTGACGCTCAGGGCATCGGTGCCCTCTTCATGCGGAGCGCCCCTGCTGCGAGGAGTGCGATGACGCCGGCGAGGAGGACGAGCACGAACGCCCGAAGGCGTCGGAGTCAGCGGGGAGCATCGGGCAGGCGGCGGGGGAGGTGTCGTCCGGGCCGGTGCTCAGCAAGCGGGACTCGAAGGCCGTCGCGTTCGGCGAGAACCTCGTGTTCATCCGGGGCGGCACCGCGCCTCGTCGGCGCGTCGACCTCGGCCTCTCAGCCCACCGCGACGAACTCGCCGCGTACCTCGACCTCGTCGCCGTGGGTCAGCTGTCTGCCGCGCCGACGTTCAACCTCTCCGTTCACGCGCACCTGGCCGTTGATGATCGCCTGCCGGGCGTCCGAGCCCTGGTCGATCAGGTCGGCAAGCTTCAAGAACTGACCCAGCCGGATGGAGTCGTCGCGGATCGGAACTGTTCGCCTGGTCACGACTTCTCACGCACGCGTGGCATTGTCCAGCACTCCTTGAAGAACGCCCTCGATCCGCAGCGCGACTCTGAGCGTCCATCGTCGCCTTCCGCCTCCTCGGCGTCGGATGACACCGTTCCGCGAGCAGAGTTCTGCGACGCAGCCGGGTCCGCACCCCCGCGGGCTGATCCCAGGACCTGTCTCAGCGCCTCCGCTGCACAACGCTGCAACGACGACAGCAGTGAGACGGCGGCGCTCGTCGGTCGGTGACGACCGTTTCCGACCTCCTCCCCGCGATGCCCACCCGGATGGCGCAGGTCCAGGGAAGTGCGAGGGTCGGACCTCGTGGCCGGCTTCAAGCCGCAGCGACGTCGGCCGGGTTCCTGCAGGTGAGCGAGCGGGCGTCGAGGACTGCTCGGATCCGTGCCAGCGCCGCAGCGTCGACAGCACGGATCACTGCGGAGACCGCCTCGGTGAGGACCAGAACTGCGGCCGCCACGTTGGCGACGGTCTTCCGCCGCCGTCGGCTCCGATCGCGTGGAGGGGCCGGCACCGTCCACCGGTGCCGGCCCCTCCCCGCTGCCGCCGACCGGTCAGGCGGCCCCGTGGCTGGCGCGGGAGCGACGCGACAGGGAGTCCACGATCACGGCCAGCAGCAGCACCGCACCGGTGATCATGAAGCGGATGGACGGGTCGAAGCCCAGCAGGTTCAGCCCGCTGGTGATCGACACGATCACGAAGATGCCGAGCAGCGCCGACCAGATGCTGCCGCGGCCGCCGAACAGGCTGGTGCCGCCGATCACGGCCGCCGCGATCGCGTTCAGGTTCACGTCGCCGGTGCCGGAGGACTGCGCCGCCGAGCTGATCAGCGACGCCGACAGCAGGCCGCCGATGACGGCGAACACCGAGCACAGCACGAACACGGAGATGTAGACGCGGTTCACCTTGATGCCGGCGCGGCGCGCGGCCTCGACGTTGCCGCCGATCGCGTAGATCGAGCGGCCCCACCTCGTGCGCGTGGTGAAGAACTGCATCACCACGATCAGCACGACGAAGAACACGAACGACGCGATCGTGCCCGAGTCGGTCGCCAGGTAGGCGGCCGCGGCCAGCAGCCCCACCAGCAGGGCGACGGACTTGATCACCGTCAGCGACAGCGCGCCCACCGACAGCCCGTTGCGACGTCGGCGTGCGCGGCGGCGCAGATCGCTCAGCAGCAGGCCTCCCGCAGCGACGACCGACAGCAGGTACACGGCCCACGGCGGGAGGAACGCCACGGTGACGAACTGGACGATGGGGGAGTTGAAGTCGATGTTGATCGACCCCAGCGGCCCCAGCACCAGCAGCTGCAGGCCGAGGAACGCCAGCAGCCCCGCCAGGGTGATGACGAAGCTCGGTACGCCGAACCGCGTGAACAGCAGGCCGTAGAGCAGGCCGATGGCCGCGCCGGCGCCCAGCGCCAGCAGGATCACCGGGATCAGCGGTAGACCCAGCGTGGTGAAGCACACGCCGAGGATCGCCGCGGCCAGCCCGCTGACCGAACCGACCGACAGGTCGATCTCGCCGAGCAGCAGCACCAGCACGATCCCGATCGAGATCGGGCCGACGGCGGCGATCTGCCGCAGCAGGTCGGCCAGGCTGGCGGCCGACAGGAAGGTCGGGCTGAGCACCGAGAAGATGCCCCAGATCACGACCAGGCCCACGATCACCGGCAGCGAGCCCAGGTCGCCGGCGCGCACGCGGCGACCGAAGGCCTTCGCGGCCCCGGCGAGGCCCTCGTCGCGAAGAAGGCGCTCGTCCTGCAGGTCCGCCGCCGCCGCGGTGACGCCGGTCGCCGGCGCGACCGTCTCCTTGGTGCTCATTCGGGCTGCTCCTTCGCGGTGCGGGCGGTGGCACGACGGGTGACGGCGTTGTCCGTCGCGCCGGTGATCGCCGCGATGATCTCCTCGTAGGACACGTCCGCCACGCGGAAGGTGCCGTTGTTGCGGCCCAGCCGCAGCACCGCGACGCGGTCCGCGACGGCCTGCACGTCGGCCAGGTTGTGGCTGATCAGCACGACCCCCAGGCCGCGCTCGCGCAGCCGCTCGACCAGGTTCAGCACCTCGGCCGTCTGCGCGACGCCCAGCGCCGCGGTCGGCTCGTCCAGGATGACGACCTTCGGGTCGCCGATCAGCGAGCGGGCGATCGCGACGGTCTGCCGCTGGCCGCCCGAGAGCGAGGCGATGGGGATGCGCACCGACGGGATGCGGGCCGACAGCTGCCGCAGCAGCTCCCACGAGCGCCGCTCCATCTCCTCCTCGTCGAGGGGGCCGTGCGAGATCTCCCTGCCGAGGAAGAGGTTCGCGACCACGTCCAGGTTGTCGGCCAGCGCCAGGTCCTGGAAGACCGACGAGATGCCGAGGGCCTGCGCGGCGCCCGGCGACGGGATCACGACGGGCTGCCCGTCGAAGGTGATCTCGCCCTCGTCGGGCGTGTACACGCCGGCGAGGATCTTCACGAAGGTCGACTTGCCGGCGCCGTTGTCGCCGACCAGGGCGACGACCTCGCCCGCGTTGATGTCCAGGTCGATGCCCGACAGGGCCTGGACCGCGCCGAAGCGCTTGGTGATGCTGCGCAGCGACATGACCGGGCCGACGCCCGCCGTCCCGCGCTCGTCGACGTCCTCGATGAGCGTCACGATGCCTCCTTGAACCGTTCGGGGGGCCGCGATCGCGCGGCCGCGTGGGCGGGTCGCCGGGGTCCGGTCTACTCGATCCCGGCCTTCTTGCACGCGTCCGCGTAGGCGCTGGTGCAGACCTGCGCCTTGGTGTACAGGCCGTCCTTGATGACGGTGTCGTTGATGTTGTCGATCGTCACCGCGACCGGGGTCAGCAGCACGGCGGGCGCCGACTTGCCGCTCGCGGTCTGCGCCGTCGCGGTCAGGTTCGGCTTCTCGCCCTTGGCCAGCTGCACCGCGATGTCCGCGGCCTGGTTCGCCTCCGGCTTGAAGGCCTTGTAGACCGTCATGTACTGCGTGCCGGCGAGGATGCGCTGGATCCCGGCGAGGGAGGCGTCCTGCCCGGTCGTCGGCGGGATCGGGTTCGCGCCCGCGGTCTTCAGGGCCGAGATGACGGCGCCGGCGGTGTCGTCGTTCGCCGCGTAGACGCCCGTGATCTTCGACAGCCCGATCTTCGGGATGTTGCTGGAGGCCCAGCTGCCGGCCTTGGCCGGGTCCCATCCGGGGGTGTCGTACTCGCCGAGCACCTTGTAGCCGCTGCTGTCGATGACGGAGTGCGCGCCCTTCTTGAAATAGGTCGCGTTGTTGTCGGTCGGGGAGCCGTCGATCATGACGATGCCCGAGCCCGACTTCACGCCGTCCTGCTTCAGCTTGTCGACCAGGGCCTGGCCCTGCAGCTGGCCGACCTTCTCGTTGTCGAACGAGATGTACGCGGCCAGGTCGCCGGAGTCGATCAGGCGGTCGTAGGAGACGACGGGCACGTTCTTCGCCTTCGCCTCGTTCACGATGGAGGCCGCGGCGACGCCGTCGAACGGGTCGAGCACCAGCACCTTGACGCCCTGGTTCAGCATGGCCTCGGCCTGCTGCTGCTGGGTCGAGGCGCTGCCCGCCGCGTTCTGGTAAAGCACCGTGCAGCTGGGGCACTTGGCCTTGACCTCGGCGGTGAAGTAGGGACGGTCCGCGCTCTCGTAGCGCGCGGTCACGGCGTCGGGCAGGAGCAGCCCGATCTTGGCGTTGTCCGAGGAGCCCGCACTGGCGCTGGCGCCGGTCGAGCCGCCCCCGTTGGACGCGGCCCCGTTGGAGCAGGCGGCGAGCGAACCGGCCGCGAGCAGGGCGGCCGCCCCGCTCAGGAGCACCCGCTTGGTGGCTGTCTTCATCGAAAGTCCTCCGCTGTGGTCGCCCTCGTTGGCGACGCGGGAAACTTTCGTCTACAGCGCTCTTGGCGTCAAGTTGTGAACGCAAGCGATCCGGCGGTGTCGCCGATCGTTGCCGCTCCGTGATCCTCCGAACCCACCTTGGCGTGGTCGATCGCCAGCAGCACGGCGCCCGCGACGGCCGCCTCCTCGCCCAGTTGGCCGGCCACCAGGTCGGGCGTGCCGTTCTGCGGGATCAGCAGCCCGGCCTCGAGCGCGTGGCGCATCGGGCCGAGCAGCACCTCGCCCGCCCTGGCCAGGTCGCCGGTGACGATCACCCGCTCCGGGTCCAGCACGTTGCACAGCCCGGCCGCCGCACGGCCGATGGAGCGGCCCGCGTCGCCGAGCGCGCGGATCGCCGAGTCCTCGCCGGCCACCGCCCGCGACACCAGGTCGGCGGCGCGGGTTACCCGCGGGTCGCCCAGCCGCTCGAGGATCGCGCCGGCGCCGGCCACCGCCTCCAGGCAGCCCCGGTTGCCGCACCGGCACAGGGGGCCGCCCGGCATCACGGGTGTGTGGCCGAACTCGCCGGCGGCGCCGCGGTGGCCGCGGATCGGCACGCCGGCGCAGATCAGACCGGCGCCGATGCCCTCGCCCACGTCGATGGCGACCAGGTCGCGCCGTCCCCGCCCCGCCCCGGTGCGCCACTCCGCCGCCGCGACCAGGTTCGAGGCGTTGTCGACCCACACCGGCGCCTGCAGCCGCCGCTCGAGCGTCGCCGCGATGCGCACCCCGTTCCAGCCCCGCAGGATGCCGCCGACGGCGACCATGCCGAGCCGGTTGATGGGCGCGGCGACGGCTACCCCCACGCCCAGCAGCTCCGAGCGGGCGGCGTCCACCGACTCCAGCAGGTCGGACACGAGCAGGGCCGCCTTGTCCAGCTCGTTGTCGGCGCGGTGGTCGCGGGCCAGCGGCATGTGCTTCTCGGCGACGATCGATCCGCCCAGGTCGGCCAGCGCGACCCGCAGGTGCCGCTGCGTGATCGAGATCCCGACGACGAGGCCGAGGTCGTGCGCCAGGGTCACCAGCTGAGCCCGTCGTCCGCTGCGCGTGGACGGGGAGGTGTGCAGCACGCCGGACTCCGACAGCTCCTTCACGATGTTCGAGACGGTGGCGGGGGAGAGCCCGCTCGCGCCGGCCAGCTCCACCTGCGTCAGCCCGCCGTAGCCCTTCAGCGCGCGCACGATCCTGGCCCTGTTGGCTTCGCGGAGTGAAGCCTGGTTGCCGGACGGGCGTCGCTGCTCGTTCACGCGTTCACCATATCCAGGGCCCGCGGACCGCGGTCCTCCGTGTCCGGGGTGCACCGGTCGGGGCGCGGATCGAGCCGCGGAGGGCCGCAAGTCGGACGTGCGGCCCCTGCCCGCGGCCCTACGGTGGCGACGTGCCCGACTCCGCGCCCCGGACCGTCCTGATCGCCGGCTGCGGAGACCTGGGCACCGAGGCGGGGCTGCGCTTCCTCGACTCGGGGCACCGCGTCGTCGGGGTGCGGCGCAGGGCCGACCTGCTGCCCGCGGAGTTCGACC
>JAKONM010000232.1 GCA_022701925.1 Microbacteriaceae bacterium | reverse complement strand
CTTCGCGACCCAGCTGGTGAACGCGGGCGGCGAGGTGCTGGTCGACGAGCGCGACCTGTGGCCGGACAAGCGTTTCGTCACGACCAACCTGATCGTGTCGACGAAGTTCCTCGACCAGTACCCCGGCACCGTCAGTGCCCTGCTGCAGGGCCTGATCACCGCCGAGGGCGAGGTGAAAGACGACGCGGCCGCCGCCCGGACGACCGTCAACGCCGCGATCGGCAGGATCACCGGCACCCCGCTGGACGAGGACGTGCTGGAGGCGGCGTGGAAGAACGTGGAGTTCACCGTCGACCCGATCGCCTCCAGCCTGAAGACCGGTGCGACGCACGCGAAGGACGTCGGCCTGCTGACGGGCGACGTCGACCTGACCGGGCTGTACGACCTGGACCCGCTGAACGCGCTGCTGAAGGCCGACGGGAAGGCCGAGGTGTCCGCCGGATGACCGGCACCGCCACCGCGGAACCCATCCGCATCATCGGCGTCGGCCGCACCTTCGGGGGTGCGGCCGGCACCGTCGCGCTGGAGCAGGTGGACCTGGTCGTGCAGGAGCGCGAGTTCGTGTGCCTGCTCGGCGCCTCCGGCTGCGGCAAGAGCACGCTGCTGTCGCTGATCGCCGACCTCGATGCGCCGACCACCGGCACGATCGACCTGGGCGGGCGCCGCACCGCGGTGATGTTCCAGGACGCGAACCTGTTCCCGTGGCTGACGGTGGCCGGCAACATCGAGCTGGCGCTGCGCTTCTCCGGCGTGCCGAAGGCCGACTGGAGCCGGCGGGTCACCGAGCTGCTGGACGTGGTGCGCCTGCCGGGCGCCGAGAAGCGTCGGCCGCACGAGCTGTCCGGCGGCATGCGGCAGCGCGTCGCCCTGGCCCGCAGCCTGGCGCAGGAGGCGGAGGTGCTGCTGATGGACGAGCCGTTCGCCGCGCTGGACGCGATCACCCGTGACGCCCTGCACGGCGAGATCGAGCGCATCGCGGAGGAGCGGCGCCTCACCGTGATCTTCGTCACCCACAACGTGCGCGAGGCCGTGCGCCTGGGCGATCGCGTGATCGTGATGAAGCCGTCGCCCGGCCGCATCGTGCGCGAGGAGCGCGTCCCGCTGCCCCGTCCGCGCCGCATGGAGGATCCCGAGGTCGCGCGGCGGGCCGGGGAGCTGCACGACGAGCTGGACCTGCAGGCCGGAGGAGCCCGATGAGCGCCGTCGCCGATCGCAAGGCCGCCCCGCCGACGTCCACGGACGCGCGGGGACGCGGGGCGCTGGGATCCCGCCTGCGCGGGACCGTGCTGCCCCCGCTGCTGGCCGTCGTGATCGCGCTGGCGATCTGGCAGCTGCTCGTGGTGCTGGAGGTCAAGCCGGCCTACGTGCTGCCCTCGCCGGCGACCGTGTTCGGGCAGCTGTTCACCCTGCTGAGCGACCCCACCTTCCTCAGCGGCATCGTCAGGACGCTCAGTCGCGGGATCCTGGGGTTCCTGATCGCCCTCGTCATCGGCACCGCGATCGGGCTGGCGGTCGCCCGTTCACGCTTCGTGCGCAGCGCCATCGGCTCCCTGCTCACCGGGCTGCAGACGATGCCGTCGATCGCCTGGTTCCCGCTGGCGATCCTGCTGTTCCAGCTGAGCGAGACGGCGATCCTGTTCGTGCTGGTGCTGGGGGCGGCGCCCTCGATCGCCAACGGGCTGATCGGCGGCGTCGACGAGGTGCCGCCGCCGCTGATGCGCACCGCGCGCAGCCTGGGCGGCCGCGGCTTCGGCCTGATCCTGCGGGTCATCCTGCCCGCGGCGCTGCCGGCGTACCTGTCCGGGCTCAAGCAGGGGTGGGCATTCGCGTGGCGCTCGCTGCTGGCGGGGGAGCTGCTCGTGATCATCCCGAACGCGGCGTCGCTCGGCCAGCTGCTGCAGTTCTACCGCGAGCTGTCGAACGCCCCGTCGCTGTACGCCACGATGATCGTGATCCTGGTCGTCGGCATGGTGGTCGACCAGGTGTTCGCGCGGATCACCAACGGCGTCCGCGAGCGCCGCGGCCTGTCCGCGCTGCGCAACTGAGGAGGCCCCCGGCACCGGCCGGGGGAGCGGCGAGGGGCACGGCATGCAGGTGACGGCGCGGGTGGACTACGCGGTGCGGGCGGTGGTGCAGATCGCCGCGTCCGGCGGCTCCGTCAGCCGCCACGACATCGCCGCCGCGCAGGAGATCCCGGCCAAGTTCCTGGAGGCGATCCTGCTGCAGCTGCGGCAGGCCGGGCTGCTGGTCGCGCAGCGCGGGACCACCGGCGGCTACGCCCTCGCCCGCCCGGCGACCGAGATCACGGTCGCCGACGTGGTGCGCGTGGTCGACGGGCCGCTGGCGGCCGTGCGCGGGCTGCCGCCGGAGGACACCGACTACCCGCACCCCGCGGAGCGGCTGCGCGACCTGTGGGTCGCGCTGCGCGCCGGCATGCGGCGGGTGCTCGAGACGACGACGATCGCCGACCTGGCCTCCGGCGGTCTGCCCGACGAGGTCGCGGGCCTGCTCTCCTCCGAGGGGGCCTGGTCCCGCCGCTGAACGCCTGCGGCCCCGTGCTCCTGCACCGATCGGGAGGAGCACGGGGCCGCGGCGGGCGGGTCAGCCCGCCGTGGTCGGACCCGCGATGCCGATGGTCGCCAGCTGCATGTTGTGGTCCGTGCCCTGCAGCGACTTCTTGAAGGTGCCGTCGGCGTTGAGCCGCAGCACGTTCGCGTAGCGGTAGGTGTAGGGGCTGTTCTTCAGCAGGATGTAGTCGATGCGGCTGGTCTCGTAGGGGTGCCGCACGGGGCGGGTCCCGTAGCCCGCGTCGCTGCCGGCGTCCTGCGGGCCGGAGCCGTTGGCGGTGCTGACCTTCATGCCCGTGCGCTGCGACTTCTTGGCGACGGCCGCGGCGTCGAACCAGCCGTCCTGCATGAAGACCGTGTGGGCGGCCTTCGGGTTCCGCACGCTGTCCGCGTTCATGTCGCTGCCGAAGACGACCGGGGTGCTGCCGGCCATCGCGTCGATCGCGGCGACCAGCTTCTGGGCCTCCTCGCGGCGGGCCCCGACGACCGCCGCCGCGCCGCCCACCGGCAGGTGCGCGGCGACC
>JAKONM010000227.1 GCA_022701925.1 Microbacteriaceae bacterium | reverse complement strand
CGCGGTCGGGCTGGTGCTGGCGGTCGCCGCGGCGCTGCGCGTGCGGACGGCGGCGCCCTGGCTGCTGATCGCGGCGCTGGTCGTCGGGCAGGGGCTGCGCGGCCCCGCCGGCGTCGACGCCGGGCTGCCCGTGCTGCTGCTGGCCGTGCACCTGATCGCGGTGCTGGCGCTGCGGGCCCGGGCGGTGCCGGTGCGCTCGCGGCTGCAGCTGGCGGCCCTCGCCCCCGACGCGGTGACGATCGGCCTCGTGCAGGTGCCCGCGCAGGCGCTGGCCGCGCTGCTGCTCGCCTCGGACGGGCGCCTGCAGGTGCTGCCCGCCGCCTCGGCCGTCGGCGGCGCCCTGCTGGTGCTCGTCGCCGGCCTGCTCGTCGTGCCCCGCCGCGCCGAGCGGGAGCCCTGACCCGCGGATCCGCAGTTCCTGCGCGGATCCGCAGTTCCCGCGCGACACGCCGACCGGGACGGCCTTCCGGTCGGCGTGTCGGCCAGGGACTGCGGATCCGCGAGAAGGAGCTCGGCGGGTCAGCGCACCAGCGTCGTGGAGGTCGCCGCGGTGCGGGTCGAGGATCCCGGGTAGTACAGGCGCCAGGTGCGCGGCTTGGACGTCTGCGTGGTGATCGTGATGTAGGCGTTGATGCCGGCGTCCAGGCGGTCCTCCGTGAGCACCGAGGTCTTGGTCTTCCAGGTCTTCCCCGACAGGTACTGCAGCTGGATGCGCGTGTTCAGCGGAGCCACGAGGCCCTGCTCGCCCGTGTCGGGCCCGGAGGTCACCCACCACGACCGGTAGGTGAAGTAGCCGTTGAACGCGACGTGCGTGCCGGTCCGGAACCCGGGGCGCGCGAACGCCAGCGCGCTGGCGGCCTTGCCGTTCTGCGCGACCTTGAACTCCGACGAGACGGCGTAGGCCGGGTCCGTCGTGGCCGTCCGCGCCGCCAGGCGCCACGTCTGGACGTAGTTCGAGCGCACCGTGCCGTAGACGACGTTGCCGTTCACGTCGGCGGCGTCGGTCTGCACGCGGTCCCAGCCGGTGGGCGTCTTCCGCTGCAGGTCGACGACGAGGCCCTCGGCCGGCACGCGCACGCCGCCCCTGGTCACGAGGTAGTTCCCGGAGAAGATCGTGCCGGTGCCGGCGGTCTTCGCCTTGATCGTGACGGCCCCCGCCGTGACCGGCGGCGTCGGGGTCGGCGTCGGCGTCGGAGCGGCCGCGGTCGGCGTCGGCGTCGCGATGGGCGCCGGGGCGGTCGCGGACGGCGTCGCGGAGGTGCTCGGCGACAGCGTCGGCGCCGTGGCGGCGGAGGCGCCCGTCGCTCCGGCGGCCACCAGCAGGGCGGCCAGGCCTGCTCCGACGAGGGTTCGGGTCATCGCTGCGGTTCGCATGGCCGGATGCTCGCGGGGCGTCGACTCCCGGCGCCAGGAGGATCGCCCGGATCCAGCCAGCGGTCAGGTTCGCGGCGCGTCGCGCACGCATCGTCGTGGGCGCTCCCGCGGCGGCGGGGAGCAGGATGCAGCGGTGACCGACGACCCGCAGATCTTCACCGTCCGCGACTTCCGCACCGAGTCCGGCGCGGTGCTGCCGCAGGCGCACCTGGCGTTCCGCACCTCCGGCTCGCCCGACGCGCCGCGCGGCGCGGTGCTGGTGCCCTCCCACTTCATGGCGGGCTCCGCGGACAACGGGTTCGTCATCGGCCCGGGCCTGGCGCTGGACCCCGCCGAGTTCTTCGTGATCGCCACGGAGCTGCTGGGCAACGGCGTCTCCTCCTCCCCCAGCACGACGCCGCCGCCCTTCGACGGTCCGCGGTTCCCGGTCACGACCATCCGCGACACCGTCGCGCTGATCCGGCTGCTGCTCGACGACCTGGGCGTGCAGCACCTGGCCGCGGTCGTCGGGTTCTCGATGGGCGCCATGCAGGCGTTCCAGCTGGCGGTCAGCGCCCCCGGTCTCGTCGACCGCGTGGTCGCGCTGGCCGGCACCGCGCGCTGCACCGCGCACGGCGTCGCGCGCCTGGAGGGGCAGCTGGCCGCGCTCACCGCCGACCCGGTCTTCGCGGACGGCGAGTACGCCGAGCAGCCGCAGGTCGGCCTGTCCGCCTTCGGCACCGTCTGGGCGGCATGGCTCTACTCGCAGCAGTGGTGGCGCGACGGGCTGTGGCGGCAGCAGGACCCGGACTCGACCTTCGAGTCGGTGATGGCCGGCTTCCGCGACGACTTCCTGCCCGGCGCCGACGCGAACGACGTGGTGCTGCACTGCCGCACCTGGCAGCAGCACGACGTGGGCACCACCCCGGGCTTCGACGGCGACACCGCCGCGGCGCTCGCCTCCATCGCCGTGCCGGTGCTGGTGATGCCGGGCGCGACCGACCTCTACTTCCCCGCCGACGACGCCCGCCTCGACGCCGCCGCGATCCCGGGCGGTCTGTTCCTGCCGATCCCGTCGCCGTGGG
The DNA here is from genome assembly GCA_022701925.1 of Microbacteriaceae bacterium. Taxonomy (GTDB): domain Bacteria; phylum Actinomycetota; class Actinomycetes; order Actinomycetales; family Microbacteriaceae; genus Amnibacterium. Next base: position 5,580 of record JAKONM010000227.1, on the reverse strand, counting down.
GCCACCCGGCCGGCGCCGGCGCGAGCCCCGAGGACGCGGCGTTCCTGAACGACGCGATCCGCCGCTTCCTCGCGGGCGAAGCGATCCCGGAGGCGGAGGGCGCCGGGCAGGAGGGCCCGGAGCGCTGACGGGCTCGGACGCACAGGCCGCCTGCGTACGGTCGGCGCATGAGCACTGGAACGCAGTCCGAGCCCGTCATGGACGGCAGCGATGACGCCTCGAACGACGAGAAGCTGTCCGGCCTCGCCGAGCAGGCGGACCACGACCGCGGCGCGGGGGCCTCGGCCGAGAAGACCGAGTACCTGCAGGACCGCCTGTCGGAGGCGGACGTCGAGCCGGAGTGACGTCCGCCGCGGCGACCGGCACCGCCGTGAGCGGTTCGAGCGCCGCCGGGGTGCTCCGCTGCCGGTGGTCCGGAGCGCTCGCGCGGATCAGCAGCAGGGGCGGCGTCGAGCCCGGTCGGTGTCGGCGGCGCGCCGCGGCTGCAGCGACCCGCTCCCCCGTGCCGCGCAGGTGGCCCGCCTAGCGTGGAGCGCTCCGGCGGCGGCCGGACCTCGTCGACGGAAGGCGCGCCATGTCCACCTGGTTCATCACCGGCTGCTCGACCGGCCTCGGCCGTGCGTTCGCGGAGGCCGCCCTGGCGCACGGCCACCAGGTCGTCACGACGGCCCGCGACGCCGCCTCGGTGCAGGACCTGGCCGACGCGCACCCGGACGACGCCCTGGCGCTGGCCCTCGACGTGACGGACCAGGCGCAGGTGACCGCCGCCGTCGAGGCCGCGCAGCAGCGCTTCGGCGGCGTCGACGTGCTGGTGAACAACGCGGGCTACGGCTACCGCGCCGCCGTGGAGGAGGGCGAGGACGACGCCGTCGCGCGGCTGTTCGACACCCACCTGTTCGGGTCGGTGCGCCTGATCAAGGCCGTGCTGCCCGCGATGCGGCAGCGCCGCTCCGGAACGATCGTCAACCTGTCGTCCATCGGCGCGCGCATCTCGCCCGCGGGCAGCGGCTACTACGCCGGGGTCAAGGCGGCGATCGAGGCGCTGACCCTGTCGCTGCGCCGGGAGGTCGCGCCCCTCGGCATCACCGCGATGACCGTGGAGCCGGGGGGCTTCCGCACCGACTTCGCCGGCCGCTCCCTGGTGCAGGCCGAGGTGCCGATCGCCGACTACGCCGAGACCGCGGGGAAGCGGCGCAAGGAGGCGGGCACCGGGCACGGCACCCAGCCCGGCGACCCGGCGAAGGCCGCGGAGGCGCTGATCACCGCCGTCGAGGCCGACGAGCCGCCGTTCATGCTGCTGCTGGGGAACGACGCGAGCGACGGGTTCCGGGCCGCGCTCGACGACCTGCGCACCGAGGTCGACGCCTGGGAGCCGCTGAGCCGCGGCACCGACTTCGACGCCTGACCGGCTCCGCCCGCTCCCCGACCCGTCCCAGGAGGCGCCCGTGGTCCCCGTGCAGGTGCTCGGCGTCGCCGTCGACGCCCGGATGCAGCCCGTCGTGCTGCTGGCGCCCGTCAACGCCGCGGACGGGCCGCGGGTGATCGTGCCGATCTGGGTGGGGTCGCAGGAGGCCGCCTCCATCTCCGTGGCCGTGGAGGGCGAGGTGCCGCCCCGCCCGCTGTCGCACGACCTGATGGCCCGCCTGCTGGAGGCGACCGGGGCGGTGGTCGACCGGGCGGAGGTCACGCGCATCTCCGATGGCACCTTCTACGCCGAGCTGGTGCTGACGATCGGCGGCGGCCGCACCGTGATCGACTGCCGCCCCTCCGACGCGATCGCGCTGGCCAGCCGGGTGGGGGCGCCCCTGTTCGTCGCCGAGTCGGTGCTGTCCGACGCCGGCGTGCTGGAGGACACGATCGAGCGGGTGTCCGAGGACGACGACCTGCAGGACCCGGAGGTCGCCGAGGAGAAGCTGGCGGAGTTCCGCCGCTTCCTCGACGGCGTCGACCCCGACGACTTCCAGGGCTGACCCAACCGGCTCCCGGCATGCTGAGGCCGCGCGACCCCGTGCGGAGCGCGCCCTCGCCGCCCCGGCGAGGAGGAAGTGGCGGCGGTCGAGTCGCCGCAGATCCGTGGAGAGGGAGCAGCGATGCCCGGCAGGAACCCCTTCGAGCGATCGGCGCAGGTGCCGACGTTCCAGCTGACCAGCACGACCGTGGCGGACGGCGCCGCGCTCGCGCCCGCCCAGTTCTCCGGCCTGTTCGGCGTGGAGGGCGGCCAGGACGTCTCCCCGCAGCTCGGCTGGAGCGGCGCGCCCGAGGGCGTGAAGAGCTATGCGGTCACGGTGTACGACCCCGACGCACCCACCCAGTCGGGGTTCTGGCACTGGATCGTCGGCGGCATCCCCGCCTCGGTGACCGAGCTCGCGGAGGACGCGGGCGACCCCGAGCGCGGGCAGCTGCCCGAGGGCGCGTTCCACGTGACGAACGACGGCGGCGGCAAGCGCTTCCTGGGCGCGGCCCCGCCCGCGGGCGACACCGCGCACCGCTACTTCACGACCGTGTTCGCGCTCGACACCGACGACGTGGCGGGCCTCGCGGACGCGACCCCGGCCGTCTTCGAGTTCTCGCTGCGCGACCACGTGCTGGCGCGCGCCACCATCGTGCCGACCGGGTCGCTGCCCGCGGCCTGATCCGCCCACCCGCGGCGCCGGTCCTGCGACGGGCCGGCGCCGCACCGCGACGAGGACGGCAGCGATGACCGCGGGACCCCTGGACGACGTGCGGGTGCTGGAGCTCGGCAGCTTCATCGCCGCGCCCACGGCCGGCCGTCAGCTGGCCGACTTCGGCGCCGACGTGGTGAAGGTGGAGCGGCCGGGCGACGGCGACGAGCTGCGGTCCTGGCGCCTCTACGCGGGCACCACCTCGATGCTGTTCCGCACGATCAACCGCAACAAGCGCTCCGTCGCCCTGGACCTGGGCGCCGCGGAGGGTCGCGACGCCGTGCTGCGGCTCGCGGCGAACGCCGACGTGGTGCTGGAGAACTTCCGGCCCGGCCGGCTGGAGGCGTGGGGCCTGTCGCCCGAGGCGCTCACCGCGGCCAACCCCGAGCTGGTCGTCGCCCGCATCTCCGCCTACGGGCAGACGGGGCCGAAGCACGCGCAGCCCGGCTTCGGCGCGATCGCGGAGGCGCTGGGCGGCATGCGGGAACTCACGGGCGAGCCCGGCCGCGCGCCCGTGCGGGTCGGGGTGTCCATCGGCGACACCCTGGCCGGCATGCACGCGGCCTTCGGCGTGCTGCTGGCCCTGCGCCAGCGCGACCGCCGCCGCGCGGAGGGCCTGCCGCCCCTGCCGCTGGCCGAGCGCATCGTCGACGTCGCGCTCACGGAGGCGGTGCTGTCGGTGATGGAGTCCCTGCTGCCCGACGCCGGCGCGTACGGCGTCACCCGTGAGCGCCTGGGCGGCTGGACGCAGGGCATCGCCCCCTCCAACGCCTACGTGTGCCGCGACAGCCGCTCGGTCGTGATCGCGGGCAACGGCGACGGCATCTACCGCCGGCTGATGGGCGTGATCGGCCGCGAGGACCTGGCCGGCCGCGCCGACCTGGCCTCCAACGCCCTGCGCTGGGAGGCGCGCGACGAGCTGGACGGCGCGATCACCGCCTGGACCCGGCAGCACGACGCGGCCGTGGTCGTCGAGGCCCTGGACGCCGCCGGGGTGCCGGCCAGCCGCATCGCGACCGCGCAGGACATCGTCGACGACGAGCAGTTCATCGCCCGCGGCATGGTGCAGCGCCTGCCGGTGTCGACGGGCACGGAGCAGTTGGACGACGTGCCGTTCCCGGGCGTCGTGCCGCGCGTCGGCGCCGAGCCCGGCCGCATCCGGACGCTGGGGCCCGACCTCGGCGCCCACACCGACGAGGTGCTGCAGCAGTGGACGCACCGGGAGCGACGATGAGCCGGTTCCGGCTGCGGGACGTGACGCTGCGGGACGGCCTGCAGCTGACGGGCAAGCTGCTGCCGACCGAGGAGAAGCTGCGCCTGGCGCGGGCGCTGCTGGCGCTCGGCGTCGACCAGGTCGAGATCGGGGCGATGGCGCGGCCCGACCTGGTGCCGCCGATGGCGAACACGCTCGAGGTGATCGCCGGTCTCACGCCGCAGGAGCTGGAGCGCTGCTGGGTCTGGGTCGCGACCCCGCGCAGCGCGCAGCGGGCCCTCGACGCCGGTGCGCGGAACGTGCAGTACTGCCTGTCCGCCTCCGACGCCCACAACCTGGCGAACGTCGGCCGCTCGACGGAGGACAGCCTCGCGGCGCTGCCGCAGGTGCTGCAGGCGGCGGACGCGGTCGGGGCCGCGGTGCAGCTGACCATCGCGACCTCGTTCACCTGCCCCTTCGAGGGCGCGGTGCCGCCGGAGCGCGTGCAGGCGATCGCGACGGACCCGCGCGCCGGCGGAGCGGTGTCCGTCGCGGTCTGCGACACGCTCGGCCAGGCCGTGCCGGCCGAGGTGGCGCGGCTCACGGAGGCGGTGCGGCAGCGGCTGCCCGCGACCACCGGCGTGCTGTTCCACGGCCACGACACCTGGGGGCTCGGCGTCGCGAACGCGATCGCCGCGGTGCAGGCCGGCGCAGACACCCTGGACGCCTCGCTGGCCGGGCTGGGCGGCTGCCCCTTCGCCCCGGGCGCCAGCGGCAACACGGCGACGGAGGACCTGCTGTTCGGGCTGCGGCCCGACTGGTTCACCCCGGAGGTGCTCGCGCAGCTGCGGGCGCTGAGCGCCGGGCTCACGGCCGCGGTCGGCGAGCCGAACCGCTCCCGGGTGGACGCTGCGGCGGACCGCACCCCGCGCGACGCGCCCTTCCCCTGGGCCTGATGCGTCTCAGGAGCGGTCAGGTCGCCGGCAGCGCCCGCTCCAGTGACCGCAGGTAGCCGGCGAAGCCGGACTCGGCTCGACCGGTCAACCGGCCGGAGGTGACGACCGGCGCGCGATCGGTGCTGGCGGTGCGCAGCCCGGCGGCGACGACGGCCTGCACCAGCGCGAGGTCCTCCTGGCCCGACCGGTCGGTGAACCCACCGACCCCCAGCAGCGCGTCCGCCCGCACGCCGAGGTTCGCGCCGTGCACGCGGTCGTGCCGCTCCCCGGGCGGGTGGCGCCGCTCCCACCGCCGCACCAGCTCGGGCGCCAGGTCGTGCGCGGGGCGCACGGAGCCGCGCAGCAGGTGCACGCCCTCGGCGGCGAACGCCAGGTGCACGGTCAGCCAGTCCGGCGGCACCGCGGAGTCGGCGTCGGTGTTCGCGACCCACACCCGGGCGGGGTCCGCCTCGACCGCGGCGAGCCCCGCGGCGACCGCGGCCGCCCGAGCGGCACCGACGCGGCCCTGCCCGGTGCGGACGACGACCGCTCCGGCCCGCCGCGCGACCGCCTCGGTGCCGTCCGTGCAGGCGTCCGCCGTCACGGCGACCACGACCGGCACGGGGCACCGGTCGGCCGCCGCCCGCACCGCCGCCAGCGCGGCGGGCAGCCGCGCCTCCTCGTCCCGCGCCGGCACGGCCACGACCAGGGCCTCGATCGGCGTCACCGCAGCCCGGTCGCCCGCGCGACGCTGGCCTAGGGCGGCACCTGCAGCACCTCCAGCACGAAG
>JAKONM010000223.1 GCA_022701925.1 Microbacteriaceae bacterium | reverse complement strand
CGCGGTGACCCACTCCATCCCCGACGCGCTGGCGGTCGCGATCGGCACCGCGGCCGGCACCGTGCTGCACACCGGCGACTTCAAGATGGACCAGCTGCCGCTCGACGGGCGCCTCACCGACCTGCGCGCCTTCGCCCGGCTGGGGGAGCAGGGCGTCGACCTGTTCCTCGCCGACTCGACCAACGCCGACGTGCCGGGCTTCACCCCGCTCGAGCGCGCGATCGGCCCCGTGCTCGACGACGTGATCCGTCGCGCGCCGCGCCGCGTGATCGTCGCCAGCTTCTCCAGCCACGTGCACCGAGTGCAGCAGGTGCTGGACGCCGCGGCGAAGAACGGCCGCCAGGTCGCGCTGCTCGGGCGCAGCATGGTGCGCAACATGCGCATCGCCGCGCAGCTGGGGTACCTGCGGGTGCCCGACGGCGTGCTCGTCGACCTGAAGACCGCGGCCGCGCTGCCCGACGACCGGATCGTCTACATGTCGACGGGCAGCCAGGGCGAGCCGATGGCGGTGCTGTCGCGGATGGCGAACCTGGAGCACTCGATCGAGGTCGGCCGCGACGACACGGTGATCCTGGCCTCGAGCCTGATCCCGGGCAACGAGAACGCGGTCCACCGCGTGATCAACGGCCTCGTGAAGCTGGGCGCGAACGTGGTGCACAAGGGCAACGCGAAGGTGCACGTCTCCGGGCACGCCGCGGCCGGCGAGCTGCTGTACGTCTACAACATCCTGAAGCCGAGGAACGCCATGCCGGTGCACGGCGAGATCCGCCACCAGAAGGCGAACGCGCAGATCGCGATCGACACCGGGGTGCCGGAGGAGCGGGTGCTGGTCGTCGAGAACGGCACCGTGGTCGACCTGGAGGACGGGGTGGCCCGCGTCACCGGCCAGCACGACCTCGGGTTCGTCTACGTGGACGGCTCGAGCGTCGGGGAGATCACCGACGCGGACCTGAAGGACCGGCGCATCCTCGCGGAGGAGGGCTTCATCTCGATCTTCGTCGCGATCGACCCGGCGACCGGCCGCGCCGTGGTGGGGCCGGAGATCCACGCCAGGGGCTTTGCGGAGGACGACGAGGTGTTCGAGACCGTGCGCCCGCAGATCGTCGACGCGCTGCTGGAGGCGGGCGCCGGCGGCACCGTCGACCTGCACGCCTACAGCCAGGTGGTGCGCCGCGTGGTGGGCCGGTGGGTGAACACCAAGCACCGCCGCCGTCCGATGATCGTGCCGGTGGTCGTCCGCGCCTGACGCGACGCGGCGTGCACGGGATCGCTACCGTGGGCGCCACGAGCGTCGGGAGGGCCGCATGGAGCACCGCATCCGCCCTGCCGGTCGCGCCGACGCCGCCTTCCTGCTCGAGATGTCGTGCGAGGCGGCCAACTGGGACCCGCTCACCGCGAGGCCTCGCGCCGACCTGGTGGGCGACGCCGCGGTGCTGCGGCACGTTCGCGGCTGGCACCGGCCGGGCGACGGCGGCGTGCTGGCGGAGGACGCCGCGGGGGAGCCGATCGGCGCCTGCTGGTTCCGGCTGGCGCGCCGCGAGGAGCCCGGCGCGGTGTTCATCGCCCCCGGCGTCCCCGAGCTGACCCTGGGCGTGCGGGTCCCGTGGCGGGCGCGCGGAGTCGGCCGCGCCCTGCTGCTGGCGGCCTGCGGCGAGGCGCGCCGACGGGGGCACCAGCGCATCGGCCTCGGCGTGCACCGCGACAACGTCGCCCTCCGCCTGTACCGGTCGGAGGGGTTCGTCACCGTCTCGTCCGGCGACACCGACGACGTGATGGTGAAGACGCTGCGCTGACCGGAGGGGTCGGGGCGCCTGCACCCCTTCGGGGGGTGGCGGCCTGCGCCCCCCGGCGGGGGGCGGTGCCTAGCCTGGCGGCATGGGTGCAGCTCGAGGGAAGGGTGCTGCCCGCGCGACGGTCGCCCGTAGCGCCGGCACCACCACGCGGACCCGCGCGGGTTCGGGCAGGACGACCGCCGGCAGGGGCTCGGCGAACCGCACGAAGGCCTACCCCGCCGGTCAGCAGCAGGACACGATGGCGACCCGGGCCTACCTGGGGCTCGCGCACGTCGCGGGCGGCGCCGCCCGCACCTTCGGCCCCGAGACGCTGCAGCGCGAGCAGCGGCGGGACGGCGTGCCCTTCCTGCTGATGCTGCTCGCCGTCGTCGGCGGCGCGGTGGAGTGGTTCCTGCAGACGCACCCGGTGGCGCACGGTCTGCACCTGTACACCTTCGGCGGCCTGTTCGGCCAGATCAGCCTGGGGCTGCCGGTGCTGATGGCGCTGCTCTCCCTGTGGCTGTTCCGGCACCCGCCGTCGGTGCACGACAACCGCCGCATCGGCATCGGCACCGCGATGCTGCTGGTGTCCTCCTCGGCCGTGGCGCAGCTGTTCGCCGGGCAGCCCCAGCCCGCGCAGGGCGTGGAGGCGCTCGCGTCCGGCGGCGGCGTGGCCGGGTGGCTGTTCGTCACGCCGATCCTGCTGCTGGCGAACGGCAGCGTCGCGGTGCCCGCCTGGATCGCCGCGATCGTGCTGGTGCTCAGCGCCTTCGTCCTGACGAAGACCCCGCCGAACCGGCTGCCGCAGCGCCTGCGCGACCTCTACCGCTTCCTCTTCGACGCGGGCCCCGCCGACGAGCCGGCGGAGCAGCCGAAGCCGAAGGCGCGGCGCGGCCGGAGCAAGGCCGAGCCCGAGACCCCTGACGCGGTGGGCGACGACGTGCACGCCGGCGACCTCGCCTCCCTGGGGCTCGAGGAGTCGGCCCCCGATGAACGAGGCCCCTGGTGGCGCCTCGGCAAGGGCAGGCGCACCGAGCCCGCCTACGACACCCCGCTGGTCGCCGCGACCGGTCCGGCGCCGCTGGCGCCCGCCTCCCTCGAGGACCCGCCGCCCGCCGAGCCCGAGCAGCACCACTGGGAGCCCGAGCCCGAGCCGCTGCCGTCGGAGGGCGACTTCGGCTTCCTCTCGCTCGAGGAGATCGTGGCGGGCCGCACGGCCCCGCCGCAGGAGGCCGCCCCGGAGTGGGAGCAGCCCGCCGCCGCGCCGGACCTCGTCGAGACCCCGGCGCCCGCGTCGGCCGACCAGGCGCCCGCGGAGCCGGAGGCGGAGTCGGAGTTCCGCGCGCAGGCGCCGGTCGGCGCCTACCGCCTGCCGCCGGAGCACGTGCTGGCCGGCGGCTCCCCGCCCAAGGCGCGGACGCCCGCGAACGAGAAGATCGTCGACTCCCTGCGCGACGTGCTGTCGCAGTTCAAGGTCGACGCCTCGGTCGGCAACTACTCGCGCGGCCCGACGGTCACGCGGTACGAGGTCGAGCTGGGCCCCGGCGTCAAGGTCGAGAAGGTCACCGCGCTGACCAAGAACCTCTCCTACGCGGTCGCCTCCAGCGAGGTGCGGATCCTGTCGCCGATCCCCGGCAAGAGCGCGATCGGGGTCGAGATCCCGAACGAGGACAAGGAGATCGTCACCCTGGGCGACGTGCTGCGCTCCGGCCCGGCGCGCAAGTCCACGCACCCCATGACGATCGGCATCGGCAAGGACGTCGAGGGCGGCAACGTCGTCGCGAACCTCGCGAAGATGCCCCACCTGCTCGTCGCCGGCGCGACCGGCGCGGGCAAGTCGTCGTTCGTCAACTCGATGGTCACCAGCCTGCTGATGCGCGCGACGCCGTCGGAGGTGCGCATGGTGCTGATCGATCCGAAGCGGGTCGAGCTGACGGCGTACGCCGGCGTCCCGCACCTGATCACGCCCATCATCACGAACCCCAAGAAGGCGTCGGAGGCGCTGCAGTGGGTCGTGAAGGAGATGGACATGCGGTACGACGACCTCTAGTCGTTCGGGTTCCGCCACATCGACGACTTCAACCGCGCCATCGCCGCGGGCGAGATCAAGCTGCCGCCCGAGTCGAAGCGCAAGCTGGCGCCGTACCCCTACCTGCTGGTCGTGGTCGACGAGCTGGCGGACCTGATGATGGTCGCGCCGCGCGACGTCGAGGACTCGATCGTGCGCATCACCCAGCTGGCCCGCGCCTCCGGCATCCACCTGGTGCTCGCCACCCAGCGCCC
>JAKONM010000217.1 GCA_022701925.1 Microbacteriaceae bacterium | reverse complement strand
TCGCGGCGACGACGGGGCGCACGTTGATCAGGGTCTGCGGCGTGATCGCCTCGATGTCCTGCGTGGTCATGCGCTCGCGGACGACGCGCTCCATGCGGGACAGACCGGTGCGGACCTGGTTCTGGATCAGCTCGCCGACCGCGCGGATGCGGCGGTTGCCGAAGTGGTCGATGTCGTCCACGTCCAGGCGCACGTCGACCGACTGGCCGTCGCGGATGCCCTCCAGCGCGAAGATCTTGTCGCTGACGCTCTTCACGCCCGGGGCGGCCGTGTCGTGCAGCGCGACCAGGTACTTGATGGTCGCGATGATGTCGTCGACCGTCAGCACGCTGTCCGTCAGCGGGGAGTCGATGCCCAGCTTGCGGTTGATCTTGTAGCGGCCGACCTTCGCGAGGTCGTAGCGCTTGCCGTTGAAGTAGAAGTTGTCGAGCAGCGCGCGGGCGGCCTCGGCGGCGACCTGCTCGCCCGGACGCAGCTTGCGGTAGATGTCCTTGAGCGCCTCCTCCTTGGTGAGGATGTTGTCCTTCTCGAGGGTCAGCTCGATGGACTGGAAGCCCTGGAAGTGCTCCAGGATCTCCTCGCTCGTGAGGCCCAGGGCCTTCAGGAACACGGTGACGGACTGCTTGCGCTTGCGGTCGATGCGCACGCCCACCTGGTCGCGCTTGTCGATCTCGAACTCGAGCCAGGCGCCGCGGCTCGGGATGATGCGCGCGGAGTAGACGTCCTTGTCGGAGGTCTTCTCCTGCTGGCGCTCGAAGTAGACGCCCGGGGAGCGCACCAGCTGCGACACGACGACGCGCTCGGTGCCGTTGATGATGAACGTGCCCTTGTCGGTCATCAGGGGGAAGTCGCCCATGAAGACCGTCTGGGTCTTGATCTCACCGGTGAGGTGGTTCATGAACTCGGCCTCGACGTACAGCGGGGCGGCGTAGGTCTTGCCGCGCTCCTTGCACTCCTCGAGCGTGTACTTCTTCTCCTCGAGGAACGGGTTCGTGAAGCTCAGCTGCATCGTCTCACTGAGGTCCTCGATCGGGGAGATCTCCTCGAAGATCTCCTCCAGGCCGCTCTGCGAGGGCAGGTCGGTGCGACCGGCCTCCTGCGCCTCCTCGACGCGGAGGCGCCACGCCTCGCTGCCGACGAGCCAGTCGAAGCTCTCGGTCTGCAGGGCGAGCAGGTCCGGCACCGTGAGGGTGTCGGTGATCTTGGCGAAGGAGAGGCGGGACGCCCCTCGACCGGTGATGGGAGTGGTGGCGTCAGGCGCGGAGACCAAGGAGATGTGACCTTTCGGCAGGACCGCGTCTCGATGCGCGGTCCCGATTCCTGTCGTGTTCGGACGAGCGGCACGTGCCGTGTGCGCGCCCCTGCCGCCGCATGCCGGGGCACACGGGTCCGTCGACCGCGATATGAGGACGGAGAGGGGGTCGATGGCATGGCCGATCGACGAGCGCGAACATTGAGCATAACCCGGAATCTCCACCCTGTCCAGCGCGGTGCTTGACCTCGCCGCGGCGGGTCCGCTATAACCGCGTCGCGCCTGCCGGGAGCACCCGCGGTGCGGACGCGCTCCCCGTGCGGTCGGTCGACCTCCGGCGTCGACCGCGCCTCGGCCCCCGAGGCGGAGGCGCCGTAGGGTCGTCGGGTGGCGACCGCCGACTCCGTGCTGCTCTCCGGGGGCCAGGTGGCCACCGTGGAGGCCGACCGGTGGGCGCCCGCCCGCCTCGAGCTGGTCGTGGACGGCACGCCCCAGTCGAGCGTGAACCTCGAGGACCCGACCGATCTGGCGTTCGAGTACGTGGAGCGGATCGGCCACGTGATCGACCGCCTCGCGGAGCCGGGGGCGCCGATCACCGCCGTGCACTTCGGCGCGGGCGCCATGACGCTGCCCCGGTACGTGGAGTGGACCCGGCCCGGGTCCCGCCAGCAGGTCGTCGAGCTGGAGCGCGAGTTGGTGGAGCTGGTGCGCAGCCGCATGCCGCTGCCGCCCCGCGCCTCCATCCGCATCCGCTACGGCGACGCCCGCGCGGTGGCGGAGCGGCTGCCCCCGGGCCTGCTCGGCACCGCCGACCTCGTGGTCGTCGACGTCTTCGCCGGCGCGACCATCCCCGCGCAGTGCGCGACGCAGGAGTTCTACCGGCTCGCGGCGGCGCCCCTGCACGCGCAGGGCGTCATGGCGGTGAACGTCGCCGACGGGGCCGGGCTGGCCTTCGCCCGCGGCCAGATCGCGACGGTGCGGTCCGTGCTGCCGCACGTCGCCGTGCTGGCGGAGGCGCAGGTCATGAAGGGCCGCCGCTTCGGCAACCTGGTGGTCGTCGGCGCCCGGGACGCGCGCCTGCTCGAGTGGCTGCCGCGGCTCGTGGCCGCCGGGCCGCACCCCGCCAGGGCGGCGTCCGGGGACGAGCTGGACCAGCTGGTCCGCGGCGCCGCGGTGGTGGTGGACGCGACCGCGCAGCCCTCCCCCGACCCGGGCCGCGGCATCTTCACCCAGCGCTGACCCGCTGCGGGGCGTCGGCGGCGCCGCCTACAGTCGCCGCGTGCTGGCCGACGACGCCTCCCGCCTGGCGGAGGCCCTGCTCTCGCAGCACCTGCCCGGAGCCGGCTGGCGGTTCGGCTTCGACCGCGCCGTGCGCCGGGCCGGCGCCTGCCACCACGCCGACCGCCGCATCACGCTGTCCAAGCACCTGGTCGCACGCGCCGAGCCGGACGAGGTGCGCGACGTGCTGCTGCACGAGATCGCGCACGCCCTGGCCGGTCACGGCGCCGGGCACGGCCCGCGCTGGCGGGCGGCGTGCGCCCGGCTCGGCCACGCGGGCACCCGCCTGCACGACCGGCCGATCGCCGAGGAGCGCGCCGCGTGGGTGGGCTCGTGCCCGGCCGGGCACGAGCACCGCCGCTTCCGACGGCCGGGTCGGCCGGTCTCGTGCGGCGCGTGCTCGCGCTCGTTCAGCCGCGCGGCGCTGATCACCTGGCGCCGCATCGACCCCGCTACTGCGTGACCTGGACCTCTTTCCAGAACGCCACGTAGTCGGTGAAGTCGCGGCCGACGCGCTCCGCGGCGCCGTCGAAGGGGTGCGGGTAGCTCCAGGCGCGGTCCTGCAGGCGCCTGCCGTCCGCGGTCACCGTGAAGTACTGGCACTCGCCCTTCCACGGGCAGGTGTACGGGGTCGGGCTCTTCTCCAGCAGCCCGTCCACCACGCTGGCGGGCGGGAAGTACCAGTTGCCCTCGATCTTGATCAGGTCCTGCTCCGGCGCCTCCGCCAGAACCGTGTCGCCGATGACGGCCTTCATGCGGTCCTCCTTCGTCGTGCTGTCGCGACGGGTCAACCCGTCGGGCACCCTGCGTGTTCCGAGAGGCCCTGCGGCGATACTGGCGCCCATGCGCATGGTCGTGATGCTCAAGGAGCGGCTGGACTGCCCGCCCGACGCCGCCTGGCGGGCCCTCAGGAGCCCCACGGTGATGCGCGAGGTCGCCGGCCCCTGGCTGGGGTACGCCTCGGAGGAGGACGGGGGCTTCCCGACGCAGTGGACGGAGGGGGACCACCCCGTCCGGCTGCTCGGCGCCGGGATAGCGCCCATGGGCCGGCAGGACATCGACCTGCGCTTCGACACCCGCACCCACGAGGGCGTGCGCATCGTGCGGGACGCGGGGCGCGGGGTCGACGGGCTGCCCGGCGTGCTCCGCTCCTGGTACCACCGCATGGCGGTCGCGCCCCACCCGGACGACGCCGGCGCCACGCTCTACCGCGACCGCCTGGAGTTCGACGCGGGTCCGCTGACGCCGGCCATGTGGGCCGGGCTGTGGCCGCTGTGGCAGTGGCGGGCGCTGCGCCTGAAGCAGCTGGCGCCCTCCTTCGACCACGAGGGCGCGGCCGCCTGAGCCCCCGTGCGGGTCAGGTGATCTTGAGGAACGCCACCACCGCGGCCGCCGCGGCGACCAGCACCGCGAGGATCGTCAGCCACAGCACGCCGCTCTTCCTGGCCGCCTTCACCAGCAGCTGGACGAGCAGCACGACCGTCAGCGCGACGGACAGCTGGAGCACGGGGATCGACGTCGACACGTAGGGCTGCACGGGTCCGAAGGCGCGCACGAACAGCAGCAGGCCGACGATCAGGGCGATGATCGCCAGCACCGCGTTGCCGCCGGGCCGGCGGAAGCGCGCGCCCGAGTCGGCGACCGCGAGCACCGCCGCGGCGATCGTCAGGGCCGAGGCCAGCGAGACGGTGAAGGCGGGCGTGGCGGCAGCGGCGGTCAGCACCCGCGGAACCGTAGCGGCGGCGCCGCTCCCGGGCCGCGCGAACCGCGGGCGGCCGGGGTCAGTACAGGCGGCCCACGGAGGCGAGCGCGGCGCGGACCAGGGTCCCCCGGCCGCCCTCCATCTCCTGCGCGACGGCGTCGGCGGCCGCCTCCTCCGGCGTCATCCAGGTGAGCTCCAGCGCGTCCTGGCGCGGGTCGCAGGTGCCCGTGACGGGCACCACGAACGCCAGGGCCACCGCGTGCTGCCGCTCGTCGGTGAACTGGGTGGGGCTGGGGGCGGGGAAGTCCTCCGCGACCTGGAAGGGGTTCGGGCTCAGCGGCAGCTGCGGGAAGGCCATCGGCCCGAGGTCCTTCTCCAGGTGGCGGAACAGCGCCTCGCGCAGCGTCTCGCCGTAGAGCACCCGCCCGGAGACGATGGTGCGGGCGATGGTGCCGCTGGAGCCGACGCGCAGCAGCAGGCCCACCTCGGTGACGCGCCCCATGCCGTCGGTGCGCACCGGCACGGCCTCCACGTAGAGCAGGGGCAGCCGGCGCCGGATCGACGCCAGCTCGTCCTCCCCGAGCCAGCCGGAGTCGGGGTCGGGCGTGCGAACGCTGCTCATGGGTCTTTTCTACCCGTCGCGGAGCGCACCCGGCGCCGAACGCCCACCCCCCGCACGGGCCCGCGGCGGCAGGATGCGCGGGTGGACCGACCGACCGACCCGCTGCACGCCGTCTCGACGCGCCCGATCGACACGCTGGAGGGACGGCCGCTGCTGCTCCTGCTGCACGGCCTGGGCGCCGACGAGCAGGACCTGCTGCCGGTGGGCGCCGCCCTCGGCCTGGAGGACGCGGTGGTCTCCCTGCGCGCCCCGCTGCCGTGGGGGCCGGGCTGGGCGTGGGCGCCGGTGGGCCAGGACCCGACACGGCGCGCGAGCCTGCGGCCGGCCGCGCAGGCGGTGCTCGACTGGCTCGACGGGCTGCCCGCCGCCGGCGCGGGCACGCCCGGCCGGATCCGCCTGCTGGGCTTCTCGCAGGGCGGGGCGCTGGCCCTCACCCTGCTGCGCCTCGCGCCGCAGCGCTTCGCCGCGGCCGTCGTGCTGGCGGGGTTCGTGCCGGAGGAGCAGGAGGACGACGCCGCCCTGGCCGCGCGGCGCCCGCCCGTGCTCTGGGGCCGCGGCGACGCGGACCCCGTGATCCCGGTCGCGGCGGTCGAGCGCACGGCGGCCTGGCTGCCGCGCGTCGCGGCGGCCGAGGTCCGCGTCTACCCCGGCCTGACCCACGGGATCTCGCAGGACGAGCTGGCCGACGTGCGGGCCTTCCTCGCCGACGACACGCCGGAGGCCGCGCCCCTTCCTCCTGCATGAGGGCCGTGTTCCGGCGCCCGACGCGCTCGCACCGCGGTGTCGGCGGCCGGGTGCATCATCGTCGTCACCATGCCCCACGTGCTCGACGAGTTCGGCTCCGCGACCCGCGAGTGGTTCGTCGGCGCCTTCCGCGAGCCGACGCGCGCGCAGGTCGGCGCGTGGGAGGCCGTGGCGGCCGGCCGGCACGCCCTCGTCGTCGCCCCCACCGGCTCCGGCAAGACCCTGGCCGCGTTCCTCTGGGCGATCGACCGGCTGGCGGCCCGCCCGGTCGACGCGCCCAAGGGCACCCGCGTGCTGTACATCTCGCCGCTGAAGGCCCTGGGCGTGGACGTGGAGCGCAACCTGCGCAGCCCGCTCGTCGGGGTGACCCAGACGGCGAAGCGGCTGGGGCAGACCCCGCCGCCGATCCGGGTGGGGGTGCGCTCCGGCGACACCAGCCAGGCCGAGCGTCGCTCGCTGTCGAAGGACCCGCCCGAGATCCTGATCACGACGCCCGAGTCGCTGTTCCTGATGCTGACCTCCGCGGCACGCCAGAGCCTGACCGAGGTCGACACGATCATCGTGGACGAGGTGCACGCGGTCGCGGCGACGAAGCGGGGCTCGCACCTGGCGCTGTCGCTGGAGCGGCTCGACGCGATGCTCGAGCGCCCCGCCCAGCGCATCGGCCTGTCGGCCACCGTGAAGCCGGTGGAGGAGGTGGCGCGCTTCCTGGGCGGCCGCTCCCCCGTCACCGTCGTGCAGCCGACCGCGCAGAAGACCTTCGACCTCACCGTCGTGGTGCCGGTCGAGGACATGGCCGACCCCGACACGGGCAGCGGGTGGCCGAAGGACGACGACGGCCCCAACGAGGGCTCGGCGGCGCAGGACGTGTTCGACCCCGACGACCCGCTGCCGCAGCGCACCGGCTCGATCTGGCCCTACGTCGAGTCCGCGATCACCGACCTGGTGCTGCAGCACCGCTCCACCATCGTGTTCGCGAACTCGCGGCGGCTGGCGGAGCGGCTGACCGCGCGCCTGAACGAGGAGTACCAGGAGCGGGTCGAGGCGCAGCAGGCGCGCGAGGAGCAGCAGGCGGCGGCCGCCCTGCCGCAGCCCGCGGTCGCTGCCGTCGGCGCGGCGGCGGGCGGCGGGATGATCGGCCGCGGAGCCGCGGCGCCGACCGCGGTGCAGGCGTCGTCCGGCTCCACGCGGGGCGCGACCGAGCTGCTGGCGCGGGCCCATCACGGGTCCGTCTCCAAGGAGCAGCGCGGCCTGATCGAGGACGACCTGAAGTCGGGCCGCCTGCGATGCGTCGTCGCCACGTCGAGCCTCGAGCTGGGCATCGACATGGGCGCGGTGGACCTGGTCGTGCAGGTGGGTGCGCCGCCGTCGGCCGCCAGCGGCCTGCAGCGCGTCGGCCGGGCCGGGCACCAGGTCGGCGAGATCAGCAAGGGCGTCGTCTTCCCGGTGCACCAGGCGGACCTCATCCACGCCGCGGTCGCCACCGACCGGATGCTGAAGGGGCAGCTGGAGTCGATCCGCATCCCCGCGAACCCGCTCGACGTGCTGGCGCAGCAGACCGTCGCCGCCAGCGCGATGGAGGAGCTGGACGTCGAGGCGTGGTTCGACACGGTGCGGCGGTGCGCGCCGTTCGCCGCGCTGCCCCGCAGCGCCTACGAGGCGGTGCTCGACCTGCTGGCCGGCCGCTACCCCTCCGACGAGTTCGCCGAGCTGCGGCCCCGCATCGTCTGGGACCGCGACGCGAACACCATCGCGGGCCGCAACGGCGCGCAGCGGCTGGCGGTGACCTCCGGCGGCACCATCCCGGACCGCGGCCTGTTCGGCGTCTTCCTGATGTCGGGCGGCGAGGGCGGCGGCAACCGCGTCGGCGAGCTGGACGAGGAGATGGTCTACGAGTCGCGGGTCGGCGACGTCTTCAGCCTGGGCGCCACCAGCTGGCGCATCCAGGAGATCACCCACGACCGCGTGCTCGTGCTGCCGGCGTTCGGGGAGCCCGGCCGGGTGCCGTTCTGGAAGGGCGACGGCCTGGGCCGGCCGGTCGAGCTGGGGCGGGCCGTCGGCGCGTTCCAGCGCGAGCTGGCCGCGGCGGACGAGGGCCAGGCCGCCGAGGCCGCGCGACGCATCGGGCTCGACGCCCGCGCCACGGCCAACCTGGTGCGCTTCGTGCGAGAGCAGGCGGAGTCGACCGGCAGCGTCCCGTCGGACCGCACCCTGGTGCTCGAGCGCTTCCGCGACGAGCTGGGCGACTGGCGCATCGTGCTGCACTCCCCCTTCGGCATGCAGGTGCACGCCCCGTGGGCCCTGGCGATCGGCGCCCGGCTGGCGGAGCGCTACGGCATCGAGAACGGGGCGATGGCCGCGGACGACGGCATCGTGCTGCGGGTGCCCGACACCGACGCCGAGCCGCCCGGCGCCGACCTGTTCGTCTTCGAGCCCGACGAGCTGGACGACGTGGTCACCACCGAGGTGACCTCCTCCTCGATCTTCGCCTCCCGCTTCCGCGAGTGCGCCGCCCGCGCGCTGCTGCTGCCCCGCTACAACCCGGGCCGCCGCTCGCCCCTGTGGCAGCAGCGCCAGCGCGCCAGCCAGCTGCTGGACGTGGCGAAGAAGTTCCCGACCTTCCCGATCATCTTCGAGACGATCCGCGAGGTGCTGCAGGACGTCTACGACCTGCCGGCGCTGAAGGAGCTGGCGCGGGGAGTGGAGAGCCGGGCGATCCGCATCGTGGAGGTGGAGACGCCCACCGCCTCCCCCTTCGCGCGCAGCCTGCTCTTCAGCTACGTCGGCGCGTTCATGTACGAGGGCGACAGCCCGCTGGCGGAGCGGAAGGCGCAGGCGCTCGCCCTGGACGCGACCCTGCTGTCCGAGCTGCTGGGCCGGGTCGAGCTGCGCGAGCTGCTGGACGCCGCGGTCATCGAGCGCACGGAGCACGAGCTGCAGCGCACGGCGCCCGACCGGCGGCTGAAGGGCGTGGAGGGCGTCGCGGACCTGCTGCGCCTGCTGGGGCCGCTGACCGTGGACGAGATCGCGCTGCGGCTCGAGGCGCCGCGCGCCGAGGTCGCGGGGCCCGCGAGCGCCGAGCAGGCCGCGGAGCACGTGCGCGAGCTGGTGTCGGCGCACCGCGCGATCGAGGCGTCCTGGGGCGGCGAGCGCTGGGTCGCCGCCATCGAGGACGCCAGCAGGCTGCGCGACGCCCTGGGCGTGCCGCTGCCGATCGGCGTGCCGGTGGCCTTCATCGAGCCGGTCGCGGACCCCCTCGGCGACCTGGTGGGCCGCTACGCCCGCACCCACGGCCCGTTCACGGCCGCGGCCGCGGCGCTGCGGCTGGGCCTGGGGGTCGCGGTGGTGACCGACACCCTGCGGCGCCTCTCCGACGGCCGCCGGGTGTCGGAGGGCGAGTTCCGACCGGGCGGCAGCGGCTCGGAGTGGTGCGACGTCGAGGTCCTGCGGCGCCTCCGCAGCCGGTCCCTGGCCGCCCTGCGCCGCGAGGTCGAGCCGGTCGAGCAGGCCGCCTACGCGCGCTTCCTGCCCGAGTGGCAGCACGTCGGGCGGAAGGCGCTGCGCGGCGTCGACGGCGTCGCGACCGTGATCGAGCAGCTGGCGGGCGTGCCGGTGCCGGCGTCGGCCTGGGAGACGCTGGTGCTGCCCGCCCGGGTGCGCGACTACTCCCCCGCGATGCTCGACGAGCTGACGGCCACGGGCGAGGTCGTGTGGTCCGGTGCGGGCCGCCTGGCCGGCGCCGACGGGTGGGTGGCGCTGCACCTGGCCGACGCGGTGCCCCTGACCCTGCCCGAGGCGGAGCAGGGCGAGCGCACGGCTCTGGAGCAGGAGGTGCTGGCGACCCTCGGCGGCGGCGGCGCGTACTTCTTCCGGCAGCTGTCCGACGTCGTCGGGGCCGTGGACGACCACGCGCTGACCACCGCGCTCTGGAACCTGGTGTGGAGCGGGCTGGTGACCAACGACACGTTCGCGCCGGTGCGCGCGCTGGTCGGCGGCGCCGCCACCGGGTCGGCGCACCGGACGCAGCGGCGGGCGCCCCGCGCGAAGAGCTACCGGGGGCGCGGCCGCCCGGCCCTG
>JAKONM010000151.1 GCA_022701925.1 Microbacteriaceae bacterium | reverse complement strand
CCCGGTGGCGGTCGCCGCAGGCATCGCGACGCTGCGGCTGGCCGACGCCGAGGTCTACCGCCGGGTCGACTCCGCGGCCGACCGCGTGGTCGCGGCCCTCGACGAGGCGCTGTCCGTTGCGGGGGTGCCGCACGCGATCCCGCGCGCGGGCAGCCTGTTCTCACTGGTGCTCGGCACGGACCGCGTGCCCCGGGACTACGACGAGGTGCGGCAGCAGGAGGCGTGGCGCTTCCCGCCGTTCTTCCACGCGATGCTCGATGCGGGCGTCAGCCTGCCCCCCTCCGTCTTCGAGGCCTGGTTCCTCACCGCCGCGCACGACGACGACGCCCTGTCGCGCGTCGAGGCGGCGCTGCCGGCGGCCGCCCGGGCAGCGGCCGCCGCGACCCCGCCCGCCTAGCGGAGGGCGCCGCGAGCAGTCGGGCGCGACGCCGCCCGTCCTCCCCCGCCCGGGGGGGTATGGTGCGCAGCAGCGCCGCGACGGAGCGGTGCGTGCAGGAGCGGACGTGTCCACAGCCGAGACGCCGGCGGAGGCCGTGGCGCACGACGCGCCCGTGCCCGTCTACTTCGTCGCGGAGTCGACCGGCATCAGCGCGGAGGCGATCGGCAACGCGCTGCTGGTGCAGTTCCCCGGCGTGCGGTTCGAGCGCAAGCGCATCCCCTTCATCAACTCGATCGCCGGCGCGCGGCAGGCGGTGGAGGAGCTGGACCGGGCGATGGAGGGGCCGCGTGCCCCGATCGTCTTCACGACCATCGCGGACGACACGATCCGCGCCGTGCTCGGCATGAGCCGCGCGCCGATCATCGACTTCGTCACCAGTCACCTGGGCCGGCTGGAGGACCTGCTCGGCACCCCCGCGCTGCACCTGGCCGTGCAGGCCCACGGCCTGGGCGACCAGGTGCGCTACGACCGGCGCATGAAGGCGGTCGAGTACGCGATCGAGCACGACGACGGCGAGAGCATGCGCCAGTACGCCGACGCCGACGTGATCCTGCTGGCGCCCTCCCGCTGCGGCAAGACCCCGACGACCATGTACCTGGCCCTGCAGCACAGCGTGTTCGTGGCGAACTACCCGCTGGTGCCGGAGGACCTGACCGGGCTCGACCTGCCGGCACCGGTGGCGAAGCTGCGCAGCCGCTGCTTCGGCATCCTGACGACGCCCGAGCGCCTGTCGCAGGTGCGTGCTGAGCGCAAGCCCGACAGCACCTACTCCTCGCTCGAGCAGTGCGCGTGGGAGCTGAAGCGCGCCGAGAAGCTGTTCCGCGCCCAGCGCATCCCCACCGTGAACTCCTCCGCCAAGAGCGTGGAGGAGATGTCGACCGTGATCCTGCAGCACCTGGGTCGGACCTGACCCGTCCCTCCACCCCTCACGAAGGAGCTCGACGATGAGCGTCACCGAGACCGCGCCCACCGCCCACCGCACCCCGAGCGGCGACGACGTCCGCTGGTTCGCGGACCTGGGCCTGCCCGACCTGGAGCAGGTGGGCGGGAAGAACTCCTCGCTGGGGGAGATGATCGGCGCCCTGTCCGAGCTGGGCGTCCGTGTGCCGGACGGCTTCGCGACCACGGCGGACGCGTACCGCCGGTTCGTGCGCGGCGGGCTGGCGGAGCGGATCGACGCCCTGCTGCAGGACCTCGACGTGGACGACGTGGAGGAGCTGGCCCGCGTCGGCAAGCGGATCCGCGAGGCGGTGCTCGAGCAGCGCTTCCCGCAGGAGCTGGAGTCCGCGATCCGCACCGCCTACGCCGAGCTGACGGAGGGGCAGGACGACGTGTCCTTCGCGGTGCGGTCGTCCGCGACCGCCGAGGACCTGCCCGACGCGTCGTTCGCCGGCCAGCAGGAGACGTTCCTGAACGTGCGGGGGATCGACGCGATCCTCACCGCGATCCACGAGGTCTTCGCCTCGCTCTACAACGACCGCGCGATCGCCTACCGCGTGCACCACTCCTTCGCGCACGACGTCGTCGCGCTCTCGGCGGGCGTGCAGCGGATGGTGCGGAGCGACGTCGGTGCCAGCGGCGTCATGTTCACCATGGACACCGAGAGCGGGTTCACCGACGCGGTGTTCATCACCTCCTCCTACGGGCTGGGCGAGGCGGTCGTGCAGGGCGCCGTGAACCCCGACGAGTTCTACGTCTACAAGCCGGCGCTGCAGGCCGGCCGGCCGGCGATCCTGAAGCGGCAAGTCGGCGGCAAGGCGATCAAGATGGTCTACACGGAGGACCGCACGGTCGGCCGCACGACCGAGTTCGTCGACGTGGACGAGGCCGAACGGCCCCTGCTGTCGATCACCGACGACGAGGTGCTCGAGCTGGCGGAGCAGGCGCTGACCATCGAGGACCACTACGGCCGGCCGATGGACATCGAGTGGGGCAGGGACGGCCTCGACGGCCGCATCTACATCCTGCAGGCGCGGCCGGAGACGGTGCAGTCGCGCAAGGACGGCACGACCTCCAGCCGCTACCGGCTGGAGGGGCGGGCGGGCGACCGCAGCGTCATCGTCGACGGCCGGGCGATCGGCCAGAAGATCGGCGCCGGCCCGGTGAAGGTGCTCTCCAGCATCGACCAGATGGCGTCGTTCGAGCGCGGCTCGGTGCTGGTGGCCGACATGACCGATCCCGACTGGGAGCCGATCATGAAGCGCGCCAGCGCGATCGTGACGAACCGCGGCGGCCGCACCTGCCACGCCGCCATCATCGCCCGCGAGCTGGGCATCCCCGCGGTCGTCGGCACGGGGTCGGCGACGACCGACCTGACCGACGGCCGCGAGGTCACCGTCAGCTGCGCGGAGGGCGACACCGGCTTCGTCTACGACGGCGACCTCCCCTTCAGCGTGGAGGAGACCGCGCTGGGGTCGATGCCCGAGATCCCGGTGCAGATCATGATGAACGTCGGCACCCCCGACCAGGCGTTCGCGTTCTCCCGCCTGCCGAACAAGGGGGTCGGGCTGGCCCGCCTGGAGTTCATCATCAACCGGCAGATCGGCATCCACCCGAAGGCGCTGCTGGACCTCGAGCGCGACCCGGAGAGCGTGCCCGAGCCGGTCCGGAGCGAGATCCGGCGGCGCATCGCCGCGTACTCCGGCCCCCGCGAGTTCTTCGTGCAGCGCGTCGTCGAGGGCGTCTCGACGATCGTCGCGGCCTTCGCCCCGCAGCCCGTGATCGTGCGCCTCTCCGACTTCAAGAGCAACGAGTACGCCAACCTCGTGGCCGGCGAGCTGTACGAGCCGCACGAGGAGAACCCGATGATCGGGTACCGGGGCGCCAGCCGCTACCTGTCGGAGGACTTCGCGGAGTGCTTCGCGATGGAGTGCGAGGCCATGCGGATCGTCCGCGACGAGATGGGGCTGACGAACCTGAAGCTGATGATCCCGTTCGTCCGCACGCTGGACGAGGCGTCGGGCGTGATCGACCTGCTGGGGGCGAACGGCCTGAAGCGGGGTGAGAACGGGCTGCAGGTGATGATGATGTGCGAGCTGCCGTCCAACGCCGTGCTGGCCGACCGCTTCCTGGACCACTTCGACGGCTTCTCCATCGGCAGCAACGACATGACGCAGCTGACGCTGGGGCTCGACCGCGACTCCGCGCTGGTGGCCGCCGGGTTCGACGAGCGCGACCCCGCGGTGAAGCACATGCTGTCGCTGGCGATCACCGCCGCGAAGGCGCGGGGCAAGTACGTGGGCATCTGCGGGCAGGGGCCGAGCGACCACCCGGACCTGGCGGCCTGGCTGCTCGAGCAGGGCATCGACACGATGTCGCTGAACCCCGACACCGTCGTCGACACCTGGACGGCGCTGGCGGAGCGGGGCTGAGCGCTCCTCCTCCCGGATCCCGGCCCGGCGGCCCGCGGATCCGGGAGGATGAGGGCCATGGGCGAGCGGGTGCTGATCCTGTCCGCGGGCGTCGGCTCCGGGCACAACAGCGCGGCCGAGGCGCTGCGGCTGGCGTGCGCCGAGCGGCCGGACGTCGACGAGGTGCGGGTGCTCGACGTGCTGCAGGTGAGCAGCCTGCTGTACCGCGACCTGCTGTCGAAGGGCTACTTCAGGCTGGCCGAGGGCGTGCCCTGGCTCGTGGAGTGGGGCTACGACGTCAGCGACCAGCCGTTCCGCCGGCGCGGTCCCATCGACCCGTGGACGCGGGCGAACGCGCTGCCGGCCGTGCGGGAGATCCGGCGCTTCGCCCCCACCGCGGTGATCTGCACCCACTTCCTGCCCGCGCAGCTGGTGGCGGGGCTGCTGCTGCGCGGCGCGCTGAGCGCCCGCACCGCCGTGGTCACCACCGACTACGACTACCAGGGCCTGTGGCTGGTCAGCGCCTTCCACCGCTTCTTCGTGGCGCGGGAGGAGGGGCGGGTGCAGCTGACGACCCTGGGCCTGCCGCCCGACCGCGTGACCGCGGCCGGCATCCCGGTGCGACCCGTCGCCGACGCGTCCCCCGAACCCGGGGCGCGCCCGATGCTGCTGGTGTCGGCCGGCGCCTCCGGGGGCGAGTACGCCGTCGCGGTCGTGCGGCAGGCGATGCGCCTGCGGGCCGACTGCGACGTGACGGTGGTCTGCGGCCGCAACGACGAGCTGCGGCGCGACGTGGAGCGGCTGACCGCCTCGCGCCGCGACCGCTTCCGGGTGCTCGGGTACACCGACGCGATGCCGCGCCTGCTGCGCGAGGCGGCGCTCTTCGTCGGCAAGCCCGGCGGGCTGTCCGCCTCCGAGTGCATGGCCGCCGGGCTGCCGATGGTGCTGGTGAACCCCATCCCCGGCCAGGAGGTGCGCAACGGCGACTACCTGCTGGAGCAGGGCGCCGCGGTGCGCTGCAACACCGCCGCGACCATCGGCTGGAAGATCGACCGCCTGCTCGCCGAGCCGGGTCGGCTGCAGCGGATGCGCGCCGCCGCGTCCGCGACCGGCAGGCCGCGGGCGGCGCAGCAGGTGCTGTCGGGGCTGCTGGAGGGCCCCCGCCGCCCGCTCGTCGTCACCCGGGACGCGCAGAAGTCGGTGCTGGCCGCCAGCGAGCAGCGCGTCGCGGCCGCCGACCTGACCGGCCCGCTGGCCCTGGTGCGGCTGGTCGACCCTGAGAGCGCCGGCACGGTGGCCCTGCTGCGACGCACCGAGCTGGACGACCTGCGGAAGCGCTCCGGCGGCCGCGGGGACGAGGTGGTGCTGCAGCGCTCGTCGAACCGCCTGCTGGCGCGCCTGCCGTGGGAGGCGCAGCGGCTGCAGGGCAGCATCCTCGGCGGCGACGTGAGCCTGACGACGACGGTGGAGCCGCTGGAGCCGTAGCCGTGGAGGACGGCTGCGGTCAGCGGCCGGGGGCGACCAGGACGCGGCCGCGGATGCGGCCGGCGAGCACCTCCTGCGCCAGGGCCGGCACCTGCTCGAGCCCCGCCTCGCGGTCGACCAGCGACTCGACGGTGCTCGCGGGCAGGTGCTGCACCAGCAGGTCCCAGGCCGCCTGCCGCAGCGCGGCGGGCAGGTCCACGGAGTAGATCCCGGTCAGCGTCACCCCGCGCAGGATGAAGGGCAGCACGCTGCCCGGCAGGTCCGCGCCGGCCGCCAGCCCGCACGCGGCGACCGCGCCGCCCGGCAGGGTCTGCGCGATCGCGTTCACCAGCGGCCCGCCGCCCGCGGCGTCGACGACCCCCGCCCACTGCGGCGGCTGCAGGGGCCGGCCCGGCTCCGCCCCGCGCCGGTCCACGACCTCGGCCGCGCCGAGGTCGCGCAGGTGCCGGCCCAGCTCGTCGGCCCGGCCGGTCGCGGCGTGCACCTCCCGGCCTCGAGCGGCCAGCAGCGCGATCGCGAAGCCGCCCACCCCGCCTCCGGCGCCGGTGACCAGCACCGGGCCGTCCGGCAGGCCGAGGCGCTCCAGCGCCAGCACCGACAGGGCCGCCGTGACGCCCGCGGTGCCGATCGCGGCGGCCAGGCGCGTGCCGTAGGCCTGCGGCACGCGCACCGCGGTCGCGCGCTCGACGGCGACCGCCTGCGCGAAGCCGCCGTCGCGGCGCTCGCCGAGCCCCGCGCCCGTCACGACCCACTCGGTGCCGTCGGGCGCCGTGCCGGCCGCGTCGATGCCCGGGGTCATCGGGGTGCTGCGGAGGATGCCCTGCCGGCCGGTCGCGGCCATCGCGTCCTTGTAGTTGACCGAGGTCCAGTCGGTCCGCAGCACGACCTCGCCGTCGCCCGCGACCGGGGCGTCGCGCTCGACGAGCGCTGCGGGCTCGCCCGGGCGGGCGACGACGAGGGCGCGCACGTCAGCGGTCCAGGTCGACGACCTTGGCCTCGCCGATGTCCGGCTTGCCCCCGGTCACCGCGGCCTTGGCGTACTTCAGCAGCACGACCGGCGTCGGGCTGGTCTGCGCCCAGATCTCGGCGGAGTGGGCCGTGACCTTCAGCAGGGCGACCTTCGGGTCGTCGCGGCCCTCGGAGAACCAGGCCTCCGCGCCGGTGTCCCACAGCTCGTCGATCTTCGCCGTGTCCTTCACGACCTCGGCGGTGCCGGACAGGGACACCCAGCCCTTGCCGCTGTCGAGGGCCACGTTCACCTCCGGGTTCGCCCGCACCTCGTCGGTCTTGTGCGACGGGTCCTCGGTGAAGAACCAGAGGTCGCCGTCGAACTCCCGCTCCTTGACCGCCATCGGGCGGCTGACCAGCCGGCCCTCCAGGTCGGTCGTCGTGATGATCCCGATCTTCGTCTTGCCGATCAGGTCGCCCAGCTGCTTC
This sequence comes from Microbacteriaceae bacterium, assembly GCA_022701925.1. Classification (GTDB taxonomy): domain Bacteria; phylum Actinomycetota; class Actinomycetes; order Actinomycetales; family Microbacteriaceae; genus Amnibacterium. The sequence continues at coordinate 12,201 of JAKONM010000151.1, read as the reverse complement.
AGGTCGTCGTCGTTCGCCATGCCGCGACCGTACGACCTCGAACCTCGGGGTTCGCGGGTGCCCGTGCGGCTGCGGTCGGTCGGCCGCCCGCAGCCGCGCGGTGGAACCGCGGATCGGGTGCTGGCGTGTCGGATGCGAGGCGGGGAGGCGGTGCCTACGCTTGTCCCCCGTGCGGGGGACGACGGTGCTGGAGGCCGCTCCCGCCCGCGCGGTGCAGACCGTCTACGCGCCGGCCGATCCCGTCGACCTGGTGGCCACGGTGCGGGTGCTGCGCCGCGGGCGGACCGACCCGACCTTCCGCCGGGAGCCCGACCGCCCCGTCGTGTGGCGCACGGTGCGCACGCCCGCCGGCGGCGCCACGCTGCGGCTGGCGCAGCACGCGGACGGCTCCGTGCACGCGAACGCCTGGGGCGACGGCGCGGAGTGGGCGATCGACGGCGTGCCCGAGCTGCTGGGCCACGGGGACCACTGGGACGACCTGGACCTCACCGCCGCTCCCCGGCTCGCGGAAGCGCTGCGCCGTGCACCGGGCCTGCGCCTGACCCGCTGCCGGCAGGTGTTCGAGATGCTGCTCGGCGCGATCCTGGAGCAGAAGATCGCGACCGTCGACGCGCACCGGTCCTGGGCCCGGCTGATCCTGCAGCACGGCACCGCGGCGCCCGGTCCCGCCCCGACGGGGATGCGCGTCTGCCCGCCCGCCGCCGTGTGGCGCCTGGTGCCCTCCTGGGACTGGCACCGCGCCGGGGTCGACCCGAAGCGCTCGCGGGCGGTCATGGAGGCGACGCGCGTCGCGGCCGGGCTGGAGCGCACCCTCGAGCTGGGCCGTGGCGGCGCGGAGGTGGCCGAGCGGCTGCGCAGCGTGCCCGGGGTCGGCATCTGGTCGGCGGCCGAGACCACCCAGCGCGCCCACGGCGACGCGGACGCCCCCAGCATCGGCGACCTGCACCTGTCCGGCCTGGTCGGCAGGGCGCTGGCCGGCGCGCCGGTCGACGACGCGGGCATGATCGAGCTGCTGGAGCCCTGGCGCGGGCACCGCCAGCGCGTCGTCCGGCTGATCTTCGCGAGCGGGGTCAGCGCACCCCGGCGCGGACCGCGCCTGACGCCGCAGGACCACCGCTTCCACTGATCGCGGCGGCCGCGGCGGGCCCGGGCGGCCCGCCGCGGGGCGGTCGTCAGACCCGGTCGGCCAGGGCGGAGGAGGGCATCGCCGCCAGGCGGCCCGCGACCTGCGCCCGGGCGGCGGCTCCGCCCTCCAGGATCTGCTGCAGCTCCGCGGGCCGCAGCGGGGTGGCGCAGACCAGCTCGACCTCGCCGTTGGCGGTGGCGACCGCATCCGGCGCGGCGGGGAACGGCAGTCCCAGCAGCACGCCGACCACGCCGTCCTCGCGCGCCCAGCCCGCAGGCGCGCCGGTGCCGGGCACGGCCATCGACAGCGTGCCGTACTGCTCGAGGTCGGAGGGCAGGTGCATCCCGCCCGCGCGCAGGCGGGAGGCGGCGGCCGCGAGCAGCGCGAACTCCCACCGGTCGGCGGTGTCGTGCGCCAGGCCCTCGCCGATCACGAACAGCTCGGCGCCGACGCCCAGCGCCGCGGCGCCCTCGGAGTGGTGCAGGCCGTCGGTGCTCAGCACGTCGGGGGCGCCGGGTCGCTCGACCGCCAGCCAGCCCTGCCGACGCCAGGCGGGGGGAGCGGTCATGCCCGGCTCGACGGTGCGCACCGCGCCGACCCCGGACCAGGCGTCGCGGATGGCGGTGTCCGCGGGCGGTGCGACGTCGAGCACGTCGGGGGCGGGCTGCAGGACGTCCACCGGCCGGGTCTCGGGGGAGGCCGCGACGCCGCCGGGTGCGGGCTGCGGCGCCCACGGGACGTCGTGCTCCGCAGCGCGGTCGTAGCGGCGGCCCTCCGGGCTCGCGGGCAGCAGGCTCAGCACCACGACGATCAGGCCGCCGACCGAGGGGATCAGCGCGGTCAGCGCGAGCCAGCCGGAGAGGTTGGCGTCGTGCAGGCGGCGGACGGTGACGGCCGCACCGGCCAGCAGCGCTGCCAGGGAGCCGACCAGCAGCACCACGCCGAGCACGCCGGCGAGGGAGTTCGGCACCGCGGCCGCGGCGCTGCCCTGGTCGGCCAGCGGGGCGCCGACGGCCAGCAGGATCGCGATGATCACCGAGAGGACGATCATGGCGGCGCCGGTCAGCAGCACCGGCCACCAGAACTCGCCGATGCCGGCCCGGCCGGAGAAGACGACGATGCGCTGCCAGAAGCGGGCCCAGGCCCGCCAGGGGCCGAGGCCGCGCAGCGGCTCGTCGGATCGGGCGTCGGCGTTCGTCATGGCACTCCTTCGGCGGGCGGCCGCAGAACTGTAGTCAGCCCGCCTTGCAGGGAGTGCATGGATCCGGGGTCCCGGTCATTGGGGACCAGGACCCCGGATCCACGACGGGTCAGGCGGGGCGGGCGACCTGCGACAGGCGGCCGGAGGAGCGCACCGGCACCTCGCGCACGCGCTTGCCGGGGTAGGGGGCCTCGACCATGCGGCCGTTGCCCGCGTAGATCGCCACGTGGTACACCGCGCCGGGGCGGCCGTAGAAGATCAGGTCGCCGCGGCGCGCGCTCTTGTAGGAGTGCAGGCGGTGCTGCCGCTTGGCCTGGTTGTACTGGCTCGTCGCCCCGTGGCCGCCGATGCCGACCTTGGCGGTGGAGTACGAGCGCATGGTCAGGCCGGAGCAGTCGTAGGAGCCGAGCCCGGCGCCGGCGTAGCGGTAGGGCTTGCCGATCTGCTTCTTCGCGAAGCGGAGGGCGCTGAGCGCCCGGGAGGAGCCGGACGACGCGGCGGTGTCGGCGGTGGTCTGCTCGACGCCGCCGTTCGCGACGACCTCGGGCCCGACGACGCGGGCCAGGGCCCGCAGCTGCGGCTCCTGGGTCTTCGCCAGGGAGACGAGCGCCGCATGGGCGCGGCTCGCCGCGGCCTCGGTGGCGGGCGTGCGGTGCTGCAGCACGGCCTCGTCGGCCTGCTGCGCGGCGACGCCGGCGGCGTCGGCCTGGGCGTCCAGCGCGGTGAGGCGCGTGATCGCGGTGGCGGCCGACACGGCGGTCGACTCCGCGGCGGGGGTGGTCGGCGCGGCGACGGGCGCCGGCGTCGTGCCGTCCGGCGCCACGGCGGCGCCGACGGCGAGTCCTGCGGTCACGAGCACGCCCAGCGTGGTGACGGTCAAACGGGTGCGTGCGCGCACAGGCGCCCTCCTGGGATCAGCGCACCGTCCCGCTGGCGCGCCGAAGGCGTGCCGCTCCGTCCGTCCGGCCGAGGTGGGGTGGGGCCAGGGAAGCGTCGGAGACCGGCGAGAGGTGCTCGGCCGCCTGACAGGTAGGGGGTTGGCGGCCGTCGCGGAGAAAAGTAACAGGACGGTCACGCCCGGTCGCGCCTACGGCGTGTCGGACGCTGGATGTGCAAGCGGTGAATGGAAACTTTCAGGAAGTCCGCAGTCCGCACGCAGCAGGGGGTTGGAAAGGTGCGCCGATCACCCGGAAGTGCGGTTGACCAGGCGAGACAACACGATGGCGCTGCGCGTGTGATCGACGTTCGGCGCGACGCGGACGCGTTCGAGGGCCAGTTCGAGGCTCGGGATGTCCCGGCTGCGCATATGCACGATGGCGTCTGCACTTCCGGTCACGGTGCCGGCGTACACCACCTCGGGCACCGCGGCCAGGATCCGGCGCAGCTCGGTGGGCGACACGGTGCCGCGGCAGAACAGCTCGACCCACGCCTCGGTGCTCATCCCCTCCGTGGCGGGGTCGACCTGGATCGTGAAGGATCGGATCACGCCTTCGGCGAGCAGGCGGTCGACGCGCCGCTTCACCGCGGAGGCCGACAGGCCCACCGCGGCGCCGATGTCGCCGTAGGCGGACCGGGCGTTGCGCTTGAGGAGGTCGATGATGCGGGAATCGATGGCATCCACGGCCTCACGGTAGCGGTTCTGCTGCGCAGGAGGCCGGATCTGCGCAACGGATCGGCGTCGCGGATCGACGTCGTGCGCGGTCCTCCCGGCACACTGGAGGAGCCGTCGACCTGGTCCGGCTCCACCGATGACGAGAGGACCGGTCCGTGACCACGACCGCACCCGCTGCTGCGACCCTGCCCGGGACCACCGCGCCCGACCGGACGGCGCTGCGGCGCCGCTACCTGATGTGCCGCCCCGACCACTACACGGTGGCCTACTCCATCAACCCCTGGATGCACCCGGAGGACCCCACCGACACCTCGGTGGCGCTGCAGCAGTGGCAGACCCTGCACGACGCCTACACGGCGCTCGGGCACACCGTCGAGCTGATCGACGGCCTTCCCGGCCTGCCCGACATGGTCTACAGCGCCAACGGCGGCTTCACGCTGGACGGCGTCGCCTACACCGCCCGCTTCACCCACCCCGAGCGGCAGCCCGAGGGACCCGCCTACGGCGACTGGTTCCGCGAGCACGGCTTCCGCGTGCACGAGGCGCAGGAGGTGAACGAGGGCGAGGGCGACCTGCTGCTGGTCGGCGACGCGATCCTGGCCGGCACGGGCTTCCGCACCAGCGTGGAGAGCCACGCCGAGCTGGCCCGGGTGATGGACCGCGAGGTCGTCACCCTGCGCCTGGTGGATCCGCGGTTCTACCACCTGGACACCGCGCTGGCCGTGCTGGACCCGGAGGGTCGGGACGCGAACATCGCCTGGCTGCCGCTGGCCTTCGACGAGGCGAGCCGCGCGGTGCTGCAGCAGCGCTACCCGGAGGCGATCGAGGTGGGGGAGGAGGACGCCCGCTGGCTGGGCCTCAACTCCATCTCGAACGGCCGCGACGTGGTGATCGCGTCCCGCGCCGTCGGCTTCGAGGCGTCGCTGCGCGAGCGCGGCTACACCCCGATCGGCCTGGACCTCTCCGAGCTGCTGCTCGGCGGCGGCGGCGTGAAGTGCTGCACGCTCGAGCTGCGGGGCGAGCGATGAGCGCCGTCGAGACCCGTCCGGCGGACGCGGGGCGCCTGGCGCACAACTACCACCCGCTGCCCGTCCGGGTCGCGTGCGGCGAGGGCGCCTGGGTGACCGATGTGGACGGTCGGCGCTACCTGGACCTGCTGGCCGCCTACTCCGCCGTGAACTTCGGGCACGGCAACCCGCGCCTGATCGCCGCCGCCAAGGCGCAGCTCGACCGCGTGACGCTGGTCAGCCGCGCATTCGAGAACGACCGGTTGGAGCCGTTCGCCGCCGCGCTCGCCGACCTGGCCGGCAAGGACATGGTGCTGCCCATGAACACGGGCGCCGAGGCCGTGGAGTCGGGCATCAAGGTCGCCCGCGCCTGGGGCTACCGCGTCAAGGGGGTGCCGGACGGTCGCGCGACGATCGTCGTCGCCAGCGGCAACTTCCACGGGCGCACGACCACGATCGTGTCCTTCAGCGACGACCCGCAGGCCCGCGACGGCTTCGGGCCGTTCACGCCGGGGTTCCGCACGGTGCCCTACGGCTCCGCCGAGGCGCTGGAGGCCGCGATCGACGAGACGACCGTCGCCGTGCTGCTGGAGCCGGTGCAGGGCGAGGCCGGCATCATCGTGCCGCCGGAGGACTACCTGCCCGCGGTGCGCCGCATCTGCGACGACAACCGGGTGCTGATGATCGCGGACGAGATCCAGTCGGGACTCGGCCGCACCGGCGCGACCTTCGCCTGCGACCGGGCGGGCGTCGTGCCCGACCTCTACCTGCTGGGCAAGGCGCTGGGCGGCGGCATCGTGCCCGTCTCCGCGGTCGTGGGCGACGCCGACGTGCTGGGCGTGCTGCGCCCCGGCGAGCACGGGTCCACCTTCGGCGGCAACCCGCTGGCCGCGGCCGTGGGGCTCGAGGTCGTCGAGATGCTGCGCAGCGGTGAGCCGCAGGCCCGCGCGCTGGCGCTGGGGGAGGTGCTGGAGCGGCGGCTGCGCCCGCTGATCGGGCACGGCGTCACGGCGGTGCGCGTGCGCGGGCTGTGGGCCGGCGTCGACATCGACCCGGAGGTCGGCACCGCGCGGCAGGTCTGCGAGCGGATGATGGCGGCCGGGGTGCTGGCCAAGGACACGCACGGGCAGACCGTGCGGTTCGCACCGCCGATCGTGATCGAGGAGGCGGACCTGCACCACGCGCTGGACGTCTTCGAGGCCTCCCTCCGCGCCTGACCGCTCGCGGATCCGGACCTCCTCCGCGGATCCGGCCTTCTGGCTCGACGCGCTGCACCCGCGACCACGGGCGCGGCGTGTCGCGCGGGAACTCCGGATCGCGGGCCCCGGAGTCGATCAGGGGGCGGCGGGGCCCGCTCCTGCGCCGGCTTCCGCGTCGCCGGGGGCGCCGGGACCGGGGTGCGAGCCAGCCGCGGCCTGCCCGCCCGGTCCGCGCTGCGGGTCCGGCTCCGCCTGCTGCCCTGACTGCGCCTCGGTCCCGCCCGGCGCGGTCGTGCCCGCCTGCGCCCCCGGCCCGAACCGCGGGCCGAGCCCGGTCGAGTCATCCGCCGGGCCCGCCGCGTCCGGAGCAGCAGGTTCGCCGGTCGGTGCCGGGTCGGCGAGGGGCATGCCTCCTGCGTCCACGTCGCCCTGCGCCGGGGCCGCGCTGCTGCTCGGCGTCGTCGCGGGGGTGGCGGCCGCCGCCTCCAGCGGTGTCCCGCTGCCGCCCGCGGACTGCACGGCGGCCACGGCCAGCGCGCCCGTCGTCGCGACGGCCACCAGCAGCAGGGCGGCGGCGCCGACCAGCACACCGGTGCGACCGCGGCGTCGGCGCTCCGGCGTCACCTCCGGTGCCGCGGCGACGGGGTGCACCGCGGTCGCGGCGGCCTGCAGCACGGCGGTCGCCGCCACCGCAGCGGTCGTCGCGCGCAGGCCCGGCATCCGGGTGGCGGCACCGGGGCGCACCCCCGCGTCGTCGGGCAGCTCGGCCGCGGCGAGCCGCATCGCGTCGACCGAGGGGCGGTCCTCCGGGTGCACGGCCGTGGCGGCGGCCAGCAGCGCCCGCCACGCCGGGGCCAGGTCGTCGGGCAGCGCGGGCGACCGCACCAGGCGACGGGTCGCCGACTCGGCGGCGCTGCCGGGGAACGGCGTGCTCCCGGTCAGGGCCTCCACGGCGACCAGGGCCAGCGCGTAGACGTCCGCCTCCGGCCCCACCGGACCGCCCGTCACCTGCTCCGGGCTCAGGTAGGCGGCGGTGCCGACCACGCGGCCGACGTCGGTCAGCGGCGCGGCGAGCATGCGGTGCGCGATGCCGAGGTCCGTCAGCTTCGCCTCCCACCGCGCGAAGGGGTCCGCGGTGAGCAGGATGTTGGAGGGGGTCACGTCCCGGTGCACCAGCCCCGCGTCGTGCATGGCGCCGAGGGCCCCGAGCACCCCGGTGAGCACGCGGCGCACCGCGGCGCCGTCCATCGGACCGCGCTCGTGCAGCAGCGTGCGCAGGTCGGGCCCGGCCACCAGCTCCATCGCGAACCAGGCGCTGACCGGGCGGCCGCGCCCGTCGGTGCCGCCGCCGTCGGCGCCCGCGTCGAGCACCGCGACCAGGTTCGGGTGCCGCAGCGCGCCCAGGTACTCCGCCTCGCGGCGCAGGCGCTCGCAGTCGGAGGCGGCCGCGCCGGGCTGCAGCAGCTTGACGGCGACGTCGCGGCCCGTCTCCTCGTCGCGGGCGCGGTGCACGGACCCCGTGCCGCCGGTGCCGATCACGGGTCCGAGCCGGTAGCGGCCGCCGAGCAGTCTTCCTCGCATGCCCGCACGCTAGGTCGGCCGCCGCCCGCCGCAGCCCCCCGCGGGTCGGATCCTCCGCTCCGCTTCAGCAAGCGGCCTCAGCCCGAGCGGGGCGCTGAAGCCGGACTGAAGATCCGGCTCCCCGGTGGAGGACGGCGGCGGCCCCCTGCCTACGGTCGAGGTCCCCCGACGGAAGAGGCAACCCGTGTCGCTCGTGATCGACGTCCTGATCGTGCTGGTGCTGCTGGGCTGCCTGCTGCACGGCTTCCGCCGCGGCTTCGTCGGCAGCGTCGGCTCGATCGCCGGGCTCGCCGCCGGCGCGGTCGCCGCCTGGTTCCTGGCGCCGAGGGCCGGCGCGCTGGTGCCCGACCCCGCGGTCGGCGTCGTCGTCGCCCTGGTCGCCGCGCTGCTCCTGCTGCTGATCGGTGCCGGCCTGGGCCGACGCGTCGGCGCCGCGATCGGACGCCCGCTGCACCGCAGCCCGCTGGGTCCGGTCGACCGTGCGCTCGGCGCCGCCGTGCAGGTCGTGGTCGGGGCGCTGGTGGTCTCGGTGCTCGCCTCCCTGGCCGTCTCGCTGGGCTCGCCGGAGGTGGCGCGCCCCGTCGTGGGGTCGGTGGTGGCCCAGCGCCTGGAGGCGCTGACGCCCGCCCCCGTCACGCAGGCCGTCGACGGCATCCGCGACGGCGTCGTCCCGACGGCGATCGGCATGGTGGCCGGGCTGCCGGGCGCCCTCCCCGCGCTGCGCTGAGGCGGTCGCCCTCTCGGTCGACCCTCGTGGCACCTTCAGCCGCCTGGCCTGCCGGCGCTCGACGACGACGGGTGCGGGTCAGCCGGCCGGGACCGCCGCCGCCCGGCTCGGGCGGCGCAGCTCGAGCCAGACGTCGACCTCGTCGTCGCCCTCCAGGCCGAGCGCCGCGGCGAGGGCGTCGGTGGTGGTGGCCACGACCGAGACGGCGTGCTCGGACGTCGGCGCCAGGGTGCGGATGACGATCCGGTCGGACGTCACGCCCTCGAGCGCCGCGGCGACCTGGTGCAGCAGCCCGTCGACCGCGGTCGCGTCCTCGCCGTCCAGCCCGCCGTCGTCGTTCACCTGCACGGACGCCCCGCGACGCCGGTGCAGCAGCACCTGCTCCCGCACGGCGTCGTTCAGCAGGCGCCGCCCGCGGATCTCGTCGCGGATCGTCTGCTCCAGCAGCCGGCACTCCGCGCGGTCGGCGGGGGACAGGGCGCCCTCCGCGTCGGCGATGCGCTGCAGCATCGGGCTCGCGGCCAGGGCGGTGGACAGCAGGCGGCCCTGCCGCTCCCGGTGGTAGGCCTCCTGCAGGGTGCGCCACTCGATCGCCTCCCGCTCCACGGCGGCGGAGCGGTCGAGCAGCACCTCGGCGCGCAGGATCGCGGCGCGCGCGGCCATGACCGCGGCGAGCAGGATCACCATCGCCAGCACCCCCATGGAGGCCAGCGCGCCCACGCCGCCCCAGAAGGCGGTGTGCAGCACCAGCACGGCGAGCACCGCGGCGGCGCCCACGGGCCGGCCGCCCCAGAGCAGCAGCAGGATCAGGGCCAGCACGCCGGCGACGCACCACATGCCGGCGCCGATGCCGACCGCGTCGGGCCGCAGTCCCGCGGCCGCCAGCACCGGCAGCAGCACGCCCGTCCCGGTCGCGGTCCAGGCCGCCCACCGGCTGAGGCGCCCCTCGCCGGCGACCAGGTTCAGCGCGATCGCCAGCCCGAGCAGGAGCACCCCCGCCCAGGCCGGAGCGGACAGGCCGTCGCCCAGCGCGGTGGTGACCGCGAAGATCAGGGACACGCCCGCCACCACGCCGACGGTCAGCCGGCGGACCCAGCGCTCGACGCGGGTCACGGCACCGTCACCCCCTCCTCGAGCAGGGGGCGGGTGCTGTGGACGACCACGGACCCCCAGCTGATGACGACCCGTGTGCCCTCCATCGGCGCGGAGACGACGTCGGCGCGGCCGTCGACCGCCCGCATGCGCTCCACCACCGCGCGGTGCAGGCCGCGCCGGGAGGCGATCGCCTGCAGCGCGTCGAAGCCGGCGCCGTCGTCGGCGACGACGACCCGGATGCCGTCGGGGCCGAGCGGCACGGCGGTGAGCGACCGGTCCGCCCGACCCGCGTGCCGCACGCTGTTGTCCATCGCCTCGACCATCGCGGCCAGCAGGGCGTCGGCGGCCGCGGTGGGCAGCGCGACCTCCTCGGCCTGGAGCGCGTCCACGACGAAGGCCTCGAAGGCGGCGGGGGAGGTGCTGCGGGCGTGCTGCAGCAGCAGCGCGAAGGGCAGCGCCTCGCCCTCGGCGCTCAGGCGGTTGACGTGCGCCAGCACCCGCAGCGCGTTCGCGGCCATGCGTGCGGCCAGCTGCTCGTCCTCGGCGGAGGCGGCCGCCGCGGCCGACAGCAGGGTGGTCAGCACGGAGTCGTGGACGAGCGCGTCGGTGCGCACCCGCTCCGCCTCGGCGGCGGCGTCCTGCTGGGTCCGCCGGTACTCCGCGAGGGAGGCGAGGCGCGATCGCTCCGCGTGGCGGATGCGGTGCCGCAGGGCGCCGATCAGCAGCACGAGGACGGCGCAGATCGCGACCATCGGCAGCACCGCCGTCGCCACGAGGGTCGGGTCCATCGCGGCCGGCCCGAGCAGCATCCCGGACAGCACCGCGGCCGCCGCCCCGGTGGCGGCCAGGGGCACGCCGATGCGGCGGACGGCGCCGCAGAGGAAGACCGCCTCCACCGGCCACATGGAGGTCAGCCACGGGGGAGGGGCGCCGGGCAGCACGCCGTGCAGCGCGGAGGGCCACACCAGGACGCCCGCGGTGAAGAGGACGACGGCGGCGGCGAAGAGCCGCGGCGCGAGGGCGGGGCGCACGACGGCGACGAGCCCCGTGAGGACCGACCCGGCGACGAGCAGCACGACCACGGCGCCCAGCGGACCGCGCATCGAGGGCCAGCCGGCGATCAGGCCGTCGAGGTTCTGCAGGGAGTAGACCGCTCCGAAGACGGCGATGATCAGCGCCAGGTTCCGCTCGACCTGCGCCACCCCGCCGGCCGCGGAGACGGGCTCGGGCGCCGGGCGGTCAGGCATGGGCGAGGCTCGGCTGCGGGGTCTCGGGCAGGAGGCCGTCCTCGACCGCCCTGCGCAGCAGGTCGTCCTTGGTCGGCGCCGGCCGCCCCGCGTCGACGTACTTGACGCGGATCCGGTCCAGGTACTCGCGCACCGTCGAGGGCGCGATGCCGATCCGCTCCGACACGATGCGCAGCGGCAGGCCCGAGGCGTAGAGGCTCAGCACCTCCCGCTCGCGCCGGCCCAGCTGCACCGCGGCGAACTCGGCGTCGGCCTCGATCGCGGTCGCCCACTCGAGGTTGTTCAGCACCTGCCCGCCGGCCACGGCGCGGATCGCGGCCACGACCACGGCGGTGGCGCTCGACTTGGGGACGACCCCCGCGGCGCCGGCGGCCAGCGCCTCGCGGATGCCGGCGGGACGGTCGGCGATCGAGTGGATCAGCACGCCGGCGCCGGTGGTCAGCGCGACCCGCACGTTGTCGGCGATCGGTACGCCGTCGCCCAGCGACAGGTCCAGCACGACCACGTCGACGCTGCGGCCGGCCAGCCGGGCCATCAGCTCGGCGACGCCCGCGGCCTCCTCGAGGACGTCGAAGCCCTCCCTGGCGCAGGCGGCCATCAGGCCCAGGCGCACCGCCTCGTGGTCGTCCACGATCGCGATGCGCGGCGGGGTCGCGGTCACCGGGAGGCCCCTCGCGCGGGCCGGACGCACGTGGTCACGCGCTCACCGTAGGGACGCGCTCCGCGGCCGTCGGCTCCCAGAGGGGGTGGCACGACCACGGGGCGCACCCGGACGGGGCGGCTCGGCGCGCACGGCTCGAGGGGCGCCGCGGGGGCCCGGACCGGTCGGCCCGCACTCCTCGACGCCCCTCGGACCGGCCGTGCGCGTCGCGGGGCGCGCACGATCAGGCTCCCGGTCCCGCGCGCTCGGCGCAGCGGGACCGGGCGGACCTCAGGAGCCCTGGACCGGGGCCGACGGCGCCGTGGCGGAGCCGCTGGCCTGCGGAGCCGGGGCGCTCGGCGCGGCCGGGGCGGTCTGGCCGCCCTGCTGCGCGCCGCCCTGCTGGCCGGCCGCCGGCGGGGTCGGGGCCTGGCCCTGACCGGCCTGCGGGCCCTTGCCGTCGGCCGCGGGCCCGCCCTTCGGGCCCTTGCCGTCAGCGGCCGGACCGCCCGCGGGGCCGCCCTCGCCGGGGCCGGCCGGCTGGCCGATCTCGACCTTCGTCGCGTTCAGCGTGGTGCCGTTCGAGGCGACCGTGCCGGTGGCCTCGATGTGCTCGCCCTTCGTGACGGCCGAGGCGTTCGAGGCGGAGCCGTCCTTCGTGATGGTCGCGCCGGAGCCCAGGGCGATGGTGCGGGTGAACCCGTCCATGTCCTTCACCGTGATGGTGGAGCCGCTGACGGACTGCACCTCGCCGCCGATGTGCGGC